>VFKL01000154.1 GCA_009885535.1 Chitinophagaceae bacterium
TGTTTTTAACGCGATGATGCACTTCCGTAAGCAAGATGTTTTTTTCGGAAATCAACAGATCTTTTTCATTAAGTGTTTGGGTTAAACTATTGGTACGCTCCTGCACTTTGCGCTCCAGTTTTATATTTGCAATTTTAAAACTTTTGATACGTATGAAATAAATCAGTAAAATCAGAATTACCAATACAGCAAATGAGGATATCCAAAACCAAATTTTCAGATAATAGGGCTTGAGTACCATTATGGGAATAATAATTTCCTGCGCATTCCAAACGCCGGTTGACAATTGCGCTTTAATACGAAGTTTTAAATCACCATAAGGCAGACCGCTGATTCTGATATTGTTTTCAGTTATGTAATTCCAATCGTTATCCATCCCTTCTATACGATAAGCATATCTGTGCGTTCTATTTTCAAAATCAAGTAGAGAAAAAGAAACCGTTAGGAAGCGATCGCCAACTTGCAAAGTCAGTTTATTACTGGAGTTGAAGTCATGTAAAACATCAACTAGTTTATTTTCCTTTGCAGAGAATTTAGTAAAGTCAACCAACTGAAAAGATACATTATTCACTTCTTGATCATCTTTCAATTGGGCAGGATTAAATGCATCCACTCCATTAAACCCGCCAAAATAAATCTTGCCATTTTCATCTTTAAAAGAAGAAACGCGATTGAATTCTGTATTAGCCAAACCATCTTTGGATTGATATACTTTGGCGGAGAAATTAGTTTTATTAAATCGCACCAAACCATTGTAACTGCTGATCCATAAGTTATTGAACGCATCTTCTTCAATTCGATACAGGATATTATCTGGCAGTCCATTGTCAACCGTAAACCGCTTTATATTTTCAGATGCTATTGATTTTTTTGCATTCCAATCCCATCTAACCAATCCTTCTCCATTTGTTGCCAACCAAGCTATCCCCTTTTTGTCTTCAAAAAAATCATAGATACCGGTAAAGGGTAAACGCTTTTCTACTTGCGGATGCCGACTTCCATAATAATCATAAATCACAAACTGATCGTTGATAAAATAGATGCCATTTTCTGCAACAGCTACCCAGCCTTTTTTGGTAGTTTTTAAGATTCGATAAACACTTTTTGGAAGTTCTTTTATTTTTGAATCAAATTGAATTGGATTTATTTGTTTTGAATTTTCATTGTATGTAACAATTCCATAAGAACCTCCCAACACAATAATGCTATCCGACAAAGCCGCCAAGGACCAAGCCTCACCAATGCCAGCATTCTTTACCAATGTGACGATTGAATTGCTGATTGGGTTATATCTTGTTAAGCCGGTGTTAGAAATATAAAATTGATTATTTCTTTTTAGTAATGCGAATCCGGGTGTCGAATTAATTTCGTTAATTCCACTTGTTGATTGTTCTAACATATTTGCACTTTCACACAATGCATATATTTTGCTTTCGTTTTTTTTGTATTGATCTGAATAAATTCCCCTGATTGAATATTGAAATTTAATGCTTTTATTATTTGTAAATAATTGTTGGAATTTATTTTCGCGAATGGCTACTTGAAACACCCCTCTAGTAGTAGAAAACCAAATATTATTTAGCTTGTCACGAAAAAAATTCTCAATGCCAATCTCTCCTGCATTACGAATATCAATGGTATCACGGACTAAAATATATTCATCTCCTTGCCTTACAAACCATTGATTGAAGTTATCTATTTTATAATCTGGAAGTAGCTGCTTTAAATCAAAGACATTTATCGAATCAGTTGTGAAATTATTTTTTATAGCGGAGTGAAGTCTAAACCCTGATTTTATATTGTATGTATACCTCTGATTGGGGTTCGAAATAATGAAAACCAAACTCCCCGATTCGTCAGCCGATACTTTTTGAATACGATTTGATTGAAATGGAATTTTTTGAAATAAAGCTTCTACATTTTTAAAAGTATAATCATTCAAATCCAATACTTGTACATTGACAAAAATGCCTTTATTATTTTCAGGTGCATCACTCATTACAAACAGGTGATTTTCTGCATCAATAGCAATGTTGGAAATTGCATTAGACAAGAGCTTACTGTTTTTAATATTAAAGGTTTTGAAATGGTTACCATCATACCTACAAAGTCCATTTGCGGTGGCAAACCACATAAACCCAGCTTTATCTTGAGCAGCCGCTTTGACGGTTCTTGATGGCAGGCCATCTTCTACAGAGAGCAAGCGTTTGGTGATGATGTAGTTTTGATTGAAGGATTGGTTTTGAGCATAGGAGGAAACCCCCGTTACTACAAGCGCAATAAATAATACAAGTTGCTTTATATGAGAATAATATGACTTCAAGTGAGGGCAAAGTAAAGAAATTAATTTGGAAGGTGTTATTTAAGAAATGAAATTCTTCATGCATTCCTAACAAAGTCAGCCTAATTATAAATAAAGATTTAATTGATTTTCATAGGAATTATAAAATTTAAAAAAAGAAAAAAAATGGTTGAAACCATTACACACAAGACAATGATTTCTTCCACCCACGGTTGAAACCATGGGCTATGAAAAACAAATGCCGTCATAATCGTTTTAACGGTTTGCGTGAATAAAATCAATTTTTAAAAAATGACTTTGTTGTATCAATTGAAAAAAATCTTTACAATAGTATTTTATTGGAAATTATAAATTCCTTTTTTAGCCCATGGTTTCAACCGTGGGATATGAAAACAAATGCCGTCATAACCGTTTCAACGGTTTGTGTGAATAAAATCAATTTTTAAAAAATGACCTTGTTACATCAATTGAAAAAAATATTTACAATAATATTTTACTGGAAATTATAAATTCCTTTTTTAGCCCACGGTTTAAACCGTGGGATATGTGATGAGTTTGTTGCTCCATAACCGTTTCAACGGTTTGCGTATCATTCAACCCATTATCCATTATATCAAAAAAAAACCGCTCCAGTATTTTACTACTAGAGCGGCTTTAAAATTCAATCGATTTATTAAAACTTCAATTAAAATTTAACCAATCGAACTGTTTTTGTTTTATTGCCTTCATTTACTTCTAAAAAATAAATGCCTGGTTTTAAATCATTCCCTAACTCAATCGTTTGATTAGCATTTATGGTAAATGTTTTAAGCACTAATCCACGTAAATCTCTAATCTTAGCTTTTGTATCCTTACCATTTCCTTCCAACGCAATTTTGAATGCACCTCTAGATGGATTCGGATATACTTTCACCATCATCTCTGTTGGTTTCGTTGATACAGTTTCTGTTGGCGTTTGAGCAATTGGGTTTGCATTTTTTGTAATCAAACATCCTGTTTTAACAAGATTAGATAATCTAATCGCTTTGTTAGCACTATTTCCACAAGTAGACGTGTATGCCAATCTAATGCTATCTCCAGTAGCTGCTGCTGCATTGCTGCTGTAGACAATTCGAATTACTTGAGATCCCAATGAACCAGAATCCAATGTTCCTGTTGCTCCTAAAGTTCCAACTGGCATCGACCATGCATAACCGGTAGGTGCAGTGAAAGACAAGTTTGATACACCCGGAAGAACTGGTGCTTTGTAACGATAAACCCTTGCGCCACAAACATCACTTACCAATTCTGCAGTAATAGTTGCTGGTGTAAATGGTACATTAACACCAGGATTAGGGAAAATCATTGATTTGCTTGCTCCAATTCCACAACCTGAATTATAAGCAACCTTGATGCTATCGCCAATGAAAGAAGATGCGGTGTTCAAATATCTAACTACTACTACATTTCCTTCTGCACTTCCCGAATCTATCGTAGCAATTGCATTTGAATTATTACCCATCGTCCATACATAACCGGTAGCTGGTGCAAATAATGCTGGAGCTGTATAACGATATACTTTTTCACCGCAATTATTTACCAATAATACTGATGATATTGAAATTGGTGCAATTGGCGCTGTCAATACAGTGTTGATTAATTTAGCTGCTTTGAAATAACCTGTACCACAAACTGAAGTGTATGCTACTTTAATACTATCTCCTGTTGCAGCTGCTTCATTGCTTGAGTATTTAATTCTAATGGTTTGAGATGACAAACTACCCGAATCCAACACACCAGTTGAACCAACAGTTCCAATTGGCATTACCCATGCGTAACCGATGGCACTGTTTTGTCCAGCTGTAGCCGTGTATCTGTACACTCTTTCACCACAATAATTGCTTACTAAAGTTTGCGTAATTGCATTTGGTGCAGTTAACTGAACACTTAAATTACTTAAAAGTATATTAGTAAGTTTCACTGATAACGCACTACTGTTTCCACAACTAGAAGTATATGCCACTTTAATGCTATCTCCTTCAGCTGCTTCTGCATTACTGCTGTATTTAATTAAAATTGTTTGAGATGATAAGCTACCAGAATCTAACACACCTGTAGAACCTACTGCTCCAATTGGCATCGACCATGCATAACCGGTTGCAGCTGTGTACGACAAATTGTTTACACTTGCTAAAGCAGGTGCACTATAACGGTAAACTCTAGCCCCACAATCATCACTTACCAAATCTACTGTCATGCTTGCTGGTTTAAGTGGAATGAATGATGCTGTATTGATTAATCCTAAAGTTCTGTATGCACTTAATGCACAACCTGATGAAAACGCAGCTCTTATGCTATCTCCAGAGCCTGCTATTGAGTTGCTAACGTATCTAATAATTATTGTTTTAGAATTCAAACTTCCTGAATCTATTACACCAGTTGAACCGTAATTACCTTCAGGCATACTCCATTGGTAAACGATAGCAGTTCCTTGAACTTCAGACATGGTGTAACGATACGCTTTTTCACCACAATTGTTTAATACCAATGTTTGCGTAATAGATGCTGGCGTAGGTACTACAGATAATGGCAATGTTATGTTAGATAGCATTACTGTACGCGCATTACTATTTCCACAACTAGATGTGTATGACACTTGGATGCTATCACCAGCAGTTGCACCTGCATTACTGCTGTATCTAATTCTGATTGTTTGAGATCCTAATGTACCTGAATCCAATTGACCATTTAATCCCAATGTTCCAATTGGCATTGACCATGCATAACCTGTTGCTGCTGTATGAGCCATATTGGTGATACCTGGCATACTTGCTGCTTTGTATCTGTAAACACGTGAACCACAATAATCTTCCACCAATTCGGTAGTAATACTAACTGGTGCTAATGGAGCATTTACTGCAGGATTAGGGAAAATAATTGATTTGGTTTCACTATTTCCACATAAAGAAGTATATGTTACACCGATACTATCACCAATGCTTTCAGATGAACTATTAAAGTATCTCACAATAATGGCGCGTCCTTCTATATCTCCCGAATCTAATGAAGCACTTGATCCTAATGTAAGCGTGCTATAAGACCAAATATAACCAGTGGCCGCCATTGTATTTTGTGTAGCTGCTGGTAATGCTGGAGCTACATAACGATATACTTTTTCGCTACAATTATTCACCAATAAAGTAGCCGTAATACTTGCTGGTGCTGCAGGAATAGTAACAATATTTGAGTTAGATAACATAACTGCTTTGTAAGGACTAATTCCACAACTAGATGTGTATGCCACTTTTATACTATCGCCGATTCTAGCCGCAGCAGTATTGGCGTATCTAATTTTGATGGTTTTAGAATATAAACTACCTGAATCTAATACACCTGTAGAACCTAATGTTCCGATAGGCATTAACCATGAATAGCCTGTCGCTGCTGTATACGTCATGTTTGTAATCGTAGGGAATGAAGACACAGTGTATCTGTAAACCCTTTCTCCACAAACATCACTAACCAATTCGGTTGAAATACTAGCTGGAGAGAATGGTGCGTTAACTACTGGGTTAGGGAAAACAATTGTTCTGTTGGGGCTTAAACCACATACAGAATTGAATGCAACACTGATGCTATCTCCAACACTGCTTGATGCGTTATTGAAATATCTCACAATAATTGCTTTTCCATCCATTGTACCCGAATCAAGCAATAATGTTGATCCTGCTTCATTGATATTAAACGACCATGCATAACTTGTAGCAGCAACTGTAGAATTTGTTGCCGGTGTTAAGTTTGGCGCTACATAACGGTATACTTTTTCACCACAATTATTCGACAACAATGTAGTTGAAATTGATGTCGGTGCAGCTAAACCTCTTTTTATGATATTGGTTAATGGTGTAGTACGGTATGCACTAATTCCACAACTTGATGTCGTAAATGCCACTTTAATGCTATCACCTGCAGAAGCGCCATTATTGCTTCTGTATTTAATTCTAATGGTTTGAGATGATAAGCTTCCTGAATCTAAGTCACCCATTTCACCCAATGGACCAATAGGCATCATCCACGCATAACCAATGGCTGGTGTTGCAGAAATGTTATTCACAATGTTAGGGAAATTAGCTGCTTTATATCTGTATACCCTTGCACCACAATCGTCGCTCACTAACTCTGCTGTAATACTTGATGGTGATGATGGAAGCATTACTGCTGGACTTGGTAACAAAATTGATTTATTTAAGCTGATACCACAGTTTGAAGTATATGCAAGTGCAATACTATCATCAACATTTACTAATGAATTGATATAATATCTTACAATGATTGATTTACTGTCATAAGAACCTGAATCCAAGATAACCCTTGAACCAGAATTCATAAATAATGACCATACATATCCTGTGGCTTGAACTAAATTTTGATTAGCCGCAGGAAGTGAAGGCGCTGTATAACGGTAAACTTTTTCACCGCAGTTATTAGCCAATAATGTAGTGATTATGTTAGAAGGCGAAGCCGGAACAAAAGCAACAGGATTGGTTAAACTAAATGCTTTGTATAAGCTGCTTCCACATAAAGATGTGTATGCTAATTTAATGCTATCTCCAGCAGAAGCAGCCACATTAGATGCAAATCTAATGATGATTGCTCTTGAATCTAAGCTACCTGAATCCAATGTACCTATTGAACCTAATGAACCCTCTGGCATGGTCCATAAATAACCCGTTCCTGCGCCAGTTGTTTGCGTTGCTCCAGGAAGAATTGGTGCAACATAACGGTAAACTTTTTCAGAACAATTGTTTACCAATAAAGTACTCATCATACTTGAAGGCATGGCAGGAACACTTAGGTTTGAATTAGACAAGTTTACTACTTTGAAAGCGGTATTCCCACAACTTGTTGTGAATGCTACCTTGATGCTATCTCCGATAGAAACTCCAGCATTACTGCTGTATTTGATTCTTATGGTTTGAGAGCCCATTGATCCAGAATCCAATACTCCATTAGAGCCCAAAGGACCATAAGGCATCGACCATGCATAACCGTTAGCAGCTGTGTAAGACAAATTGTTAACTGCTGGTAATTCTGATGCTTTGTAACGATATATCCTTGCGCCACATTCATTGCTCACCAATTCTGTGGTTATAGATGCAGGTGAATTAGGTATGTAAATTACTGGTGTAATTAATCCTGAAGTTTTAAACGCACCCATGCCACAAATAGAAGTGAAAGCCACTTTAATACTATCACCAGATCCAGCAATAGCATCTGTATTGAATCTAATCAAAATTGATTTTGAAGTCAATGTTCCAGAATCCAAAGTACCTAAAGTACCATAAGCTCCTGTTGGCATTTCCCATTTGTAACCTGAAGCATTTGTAGCAAGTGTAGGTACAGTGTAACGATAAACCTTTTCTCCACAATTGTTTAATTTCAATTCTTGGAACACTGCTCCTGGAGTAGGAATAACTGTAGCTGGCATAAAAATGTTAGAAAGCATTGTTACATTATTTCTACTGTTTCCACAACTTGACGTGTATGCCAATTTGATGCTATCTCCAATATTTGCCGGTGCATTACTGCTGTATTTAATTTTAATGGTTTGAGAACCTAATGATCCAGAATCCAACACCCCAGTTAATCCCAAGGTACCGATTGGCATCGACCATGCATAACCGGTAGCTGCTGTAAATGACATGTTTGTAACACTTGGTAATGTAGCTGCTTTGTAACGATAAACCCTTGCGCCACAAACATCACTTACCAATTCGGCAGTAATACTTGTTGGCATCAATGGCGCACTAACTGTTGGGTTAGGGAAGATCATGATTTTGTTTGCACTATTACCACAACTTGATGTGTATGATACGCCTATGCTATCTCCAACACTTACAGTTGAGCTATTGAAGTATCTTACTATTATCGCTTGACCTTCTAATGATCCAGAATCCAATGTGGCACTTGATCCTAAAGAAAGTGTATTGAAACTCCATGCATACCCTGTTGCCGCCCAAGTATTTTGAGTAGCTGCAGGTAATGATGGTGCTACATAACGATATACTTTTTCACTACAATTATTTATTAATAGCGTAGTTGTAATGTTTGCAGGAGCTGCAGGAGCAGTTACTTTAACATTAGGTAATCTTATTGCCTTGAATAAACTATTTCCACAACTAGATGTGTATGCCACTTTGATGCTATCGTTAATTGAAGCTGGAGCATTACTGTTGAACGCAATTCTAATGATTTGAGAACCTAAAGTTCCTGAATCCAAACTAGCTGTATTAGCCAATGGACCGGTTGGCATCAACCATGCATAACCTGTAGCGGCTGCATAGGATAAGTTGCTCACCCCTTGAATTGGCGTTGATTTGAAACGGTAAACCCTTGCGCCACAAGCATCACTTACCAATTCAGATGTAATATCTGTAGGTGTTAATGGCACATAAATTGGCGGATTTAATAAAGCCAATGACCTGTAAGTTCCCACTCCACAATTAGACTTAAATGCTACTCGTACTGTATCACCAGCACCAGCCGTTAAGTTCGTGATGTATTTAACTATTATAGATTTCGATGTCAATGTACCTGAATCTAATGTTCCGACTGAACCATAATTACCTACTGGCATTTGCCACTGATAACCTGTTGTGTTTGTAACAAGAGATGGTGCGGTATAACGATAAGCCTTTTCGCCACATTTATTTAAAATTAACTCTTGCATTACCACAGCTGGTGTAGGTATTACGGATGTAAGCAATAATGCATTGGTCAATTTTATTGCAGCCGCTTTACTATTGCCACAACTAGATGTAAATGCTACTTTGATGCTATCGCCTGTTGCAGAACCTGCATTGCTGCTGTATCTGATTTTTATTGTTTGAGAACCTAGCGTTCCTGAATCCAATACACCTGTTAAACCTAAGTTACCAAAAGGCATCGTCCAAGCATAACCGGTAGCCGGTGTATAATCTGATGCTGTTACACTTAATATTGCAGGTGCTTTGTAACGATAAACCCTTGCTCCGCAAATATCACTTACCAATTGAGTAGTGATTGTTGTTGGAGCCAAAGGAGCAACTACAGCAGGATAAGGGAAAATGATTGATTTATTTGCCCCTACTCCACATGTTGATGTATATGCTAAGCTAATGATGTCATTCCAACTATTTGAAGTACTATTTGAATATCTTACAACGATGACTTTACTCTCCATTGAACCTGAATCCAATGTAGCATTTGATCCATTTGTATTTACATTGAATAACCATTTGTAACCGTTTGCTGCCACTGTTGTAGCTGTTGCTACAGGAAGTGATGGCGCAACATAACGATATACTTTTTCTCCACAATTATTTAATACCAATGTACTTGTAATGGCTATTGGTGCTACTGGCACCGTTAATACAACATTCGTAAGTGGTGTAACTTTATTTAAACTATTACCACAACTTGAAGTGTACGCAACACTAATGCTGTCGCCAGCAGAAGCACCTGCATTGCTGCTGTATTTAACCCTTATTGTTTGAGATGACAAACTACCAGAATCCAATATACCGGTTGAACCTAATGAACCAGTTGGCATCAACCAAGCATAACCGTTAGCTGCAGTATAAGACAAATTGATGGTACTTGTCAAAGCAGCTGCTTTGTATCTGTACACTCTTTCGCCACATACATTACTTACCAATTCGGCTGTAATGCTTGCTGGGCTAGTTGGTGCTTTTACCAATGGATTTGCGAATATCATTTTCTTTTTTCCGCTTATGCCACAACCTGATGTGTACGCAAGACTAACGCTATCTCCAATACTTACTGATGAATTATTAAAATATCTGATGACAATTGTTTTTCCATCTGCAGATCCTGAATCCAATACAGCGGAACTACCTACTGCATTTGTATTAAATGACCATGAATAACCAGATGCAGCTACTGATGTTGCAGTTGCCATTGGAAGAGATGGAGCTACATAACGATATACTTTTTCGCCACAATTGTTTACCAATAAAGTACTTGTAATTAATGTTGGCGCTAATGGTACGTTAAACGTTGTCAACGCTATTTTGGTCAACTTGGTGCTCAATAATGGTGTGTTACCACAATTAGTAGTGTACCCCACTTTAATTGAATCGCCTAAGCCCGCAGCTGCATTGCTGCTGTATTTGATGCATATAACTCTTGAAGTTAAAACACCAGAATCCAAAGCACCTGTAGATCCTACAGTTCCAATTGGTAACGACCATTGGTATCCCATAGTATTTGATGACGGCAGAGCAACTGAATATCTGTATACTTTAGTATTACAAGTATTGCTTACCAATGTTTGTGTTAATGAAGTTGGTGCAGTTAATTGTACTGTTGGTGAACTGTACACAATATTTGTAAGTTTTGTTGCCAACACACTGCTGTTTCCACAAGTTGAGGTGTAAGCAACTTTGATGCTATCTCCAATAGATGCTGCAGCACTGCTGGTATATTTAATTCTAATGATTCTTGAACTTAAGGTCCCTGAATCCAATACGCCTGTTGAACCAACCAATCCGATTGGTAACGACCATGCATAACCGTTAGCCGCTGTATTTGCACTATTGGTTACAGTTGGTAATGAAGGCGCTGTGTAACGATAAACCCTTGCACCACAATTGTCACTTACTAATGAAGTTGAAATGCTTGTAGGTGCTAAAGGCGCACTTACTGTTGGGTTAGGGAATATGATGATTTTATTTGCACTTAATCCACATTCTGAAGTGAATGCCAATTTGATGCTATCTCCTATTGAAATATTTGTTGCATTGTTGTATGTAACTACAATTGATTTGCTACTTAAACTACCCGAATCCAATGATGAACTTGACCCTTGTCTTGAAACATTTATTGTCCATACATAACCCGAAGCCGCAATATTATTCAACGTTGCTGTTGTTAAATCTGGTGCTGTATAACGGTATGTTTTTGAACCACAATTGTTTGCCACCAAAGTACTTGTTATAGCCAATGGAGCAACTGGTACAGTCAACAATGTATTGGTTAACTTAATTGCTTTAGGAATAGAATTTCCACAACTTGATGTGTATGAAACTTTGATACTATCTCCTACAACTGCAGCTGCATTACTGCTGTATTTTATTTTAATGACTTGACCACTTAATGATCCCGAATCCAATACACCGTTTTGCCCTAATGCACCATAAGGCATTGTCCATGCATATCCTGTAGCTGCCGTATATGATACGTTTGTTACTGCAGGTAATTCTGATACTTTGTAACGATACACCCTTGCACCACATACATCACTTACCAATTCAGAAGTTACACTAACTGGTGATAATGGCAAGTAAATAACAGGTTTAGGATAAATGGTAGATTTAACCGCACCATTACCACATGCAGAAGAATAAGACAATTTGATGGTATCGCCTATGTTTGTTGAATTTGCATTTGTATATCTCACAACGATTGTACCTGAATTCAATGTTCCCGAATCCAATAAAGCTGTGGTGCCTGTTGATGAAATATTTAATGACCAAATATATCCTGTTGCTGCTCCGTTTGTTGCTGTTCCTAGTGG
The DNA here is from genome assembly GCA_009885535.1 of Chitinophagaceae bacterium. GTDB lineage: Bacteria > Bacteroidota > Bacteroidia > Chitinophagales > Chitinophagaceae > Ferruginibacter. The sequence continues at coordinate 11,859 of VFKL01000154.1, forward strand.
TAAAGAAGGCGCAAAGAAACGATAAACAGTTTCACCACAATTATTTGATACTAGTGTACTACCAATAATTGTTGATGGTGATAAAGGCGGATTTAAAATGGCGTTTGTTAATTTAACTCCTTTAAATGCGCTGTTGCCACAACCAGAGAAAGCCAATACTTTAATACTATCTCTTGTTAATGCCGCTGCATTTGATGCAAATTTAATTTTGATTGTTCTTGATCTATTGATGTTTCCAGAATCTATAGTTACACCTGATACGCCACCAACAGAAGTTGGTAACAACCATCTGTAACCGTAAGCATTTGCCACTGCTGAAGTTACCGTAAAACGATAAACACGTGCCGCACAATTGTTGCTTACTAATGTTTGTGTTATACCTGTTGGAGCGTTTGGTTTTACGGAATTTACCGTTACGATATATGTAATAACGCTATCACATCCGTCAGCCTTTCTGAGTGTGATGGTATATGTACCTGCACTTGTAATACTAGTACCATTAAATGTATATGGTAAACTTGTAGTAGTACAAATAGCAGTATCTATTGTACTGTATGTATTGTTTTGAGCAATTGTAAGATTTAATACCGCTATACTATCACATCCTGCAGCATTTGTTCCATTCCAAGTTCTTGTACCAGCTGTTGAATAAGTTACCCCATTCCAAACGTAGGTAATACATGCTGATACATTTGCTACAGATGAACTGCTTTTTCTAACGGTTAAGTTTAATGTAGCTACCGAATCACATCCCACAGCATTTGTCGTTGTGTATGTATAAACACCACTATTGGTATACGTTATGCCATTCCATAAGAATGAATTACAAATTGATTCTGTTCTTGTTGATGTACTGCCATACTTTACAGTTAAGTTCAATGTTGCTACTGAATCACATCCCACTGCATTTGCTGTTGTATATGTATAAACACCACTTGTGGTATAGTTTACGCCATTCCATAACAATGAATTACAAACAGTTACTGAACTTGTTGAAGTGCTTCTGTAATTAACGGTTAAGTTTAATGTAGCTACTGAATCACATCCTACAGCATTCGTAGATGTAAATGTTTTTATACCACTTGTTGTATAAGTTGTACCATTCCATAAGAATGAGTTACATACAGTTTCTGTTCTTGATGATGAAGTGCTATATTTTACCGTTAAGTTTAATGTAGCTACTGAATCGCAACCACCAACATTTGTTGTATTGAATGTATAAATGCCACTTGTATTGTACGTTACACCATTCCATAACAATGAGTTACATACGGTTTGTGTAGATGTTGACGAATTGCTATAATTAACCGTTAAGTTTAATGTAGCTACTGAATCACATCCTGCTGCATTTGTTCCAGACAAAGTTCTTGTTCCTGAGGTGGTATAGTTAACGCCATTCCATTCAAATGAATTACAAGCCGCTTGATTTAAAACTGAAGATGTTGCTCTTCTTATTGTTAAGTTCGCTATCGCAAATGAATCACAACCGACAGCATTAGTTGTTGTAAATGTTTTTACACCACTTGTAGTGTAAGTTGTTCCATTCCATATGAATGAGTTACATACTGTTTCTGTTATTGTTGATGATGAACTATTTTTGATTGTTAAGTCAACTATCGCAAATGAATCACATCCACTAGCATTAATTGTATTATAAGTGTACACACCGCTTGCTGTATACGTTATATTATTCCAACGGAAAGCATCACAAGATGTTTGTGTTGTTGATGATGTCGTTGAAAGAGCAACAACATTTGCAGTTAGCGCAGTTCTAGTTGCAGATATACAACCTGTAACCGTATCTCTTGCTTCTGCATAATAAGTAGTGTTTGTTGAAATTGTTGGCGTTGTAAATGCATTTGTACCTAAAGCCATTAAAAATCCTCCAGTTGCACTATCATACCAATCAATTTTTGCTCTTGTGCTTGTAGTTGCAGAAAGCGTTGTAGTTCCTGTTTCACAAATATTAGCACCTCTTGAAGATGTAAGTATTGTTGGTAATGGGTTGATGTTAGCCGTTACAGTTGTTCTTGGATTACTTAATATGCTACTATTCCCAGCAACAAAGTTTGATGAAGCTCCAGACAAAGTAAAATTGCTAACAGTACCATTATTATTATTGCCTGAAGCATCTAATGTTGTTGTTATTGTTGAATTATTTGCACTTGCTACACCTTGATTAAAATGATATGAAGCAACTAATCCAGATTGTTGATTTAATTCATTATATAAATTTGCTTGTATCTCTGTTTGAGTACGAGCAACATTCCAAATCCTAACTTCATCTAAAGTTCCACTAAAGAATCTATCGTTACCCCAAGAACCAATTGTAAATGGCGTTGAACCTACAATACTAGGGAATGAATTGTTGGTTATTGTATTTTGTAAAATACCATTTACGTAAAATTTAAGTGTTCGAGTTGATGTTGAAGTTGAGTATACTGCAGCTATATGATACCATGTATTTATGTTGAAACCATATGAACAAGCATTGTCATTGCCGCCATTTACATCAAAACGAATTTGATTCCCTGCAAATTGGAAATGAACCATTCCGGCTGACCATCCAATGTGATTAATTATTGACTTTACACCGCCAAAAGAATTTGAATTAACCCAAGCTTCATATGTTATATCACTAGTTGATGTAAAATTAGTGATGCTCGATGTTACTTTATCATTTAGACCATCAAAATTAATCGCGTTTGATGATTCAGATTGTGCTGAAATACAACCTGTTGTAACATCTCTCGCTACTACATAATATGAAGTAGAAGATAAAAGACTTGGCGTAGTGAATGTATTAGAGCCTACTAATAATGGCGTAGTTGATGTAGATGTTTCATACCAATCAACTTCAGTTCCTGCGGTAGAAGTAGCGATTAAGGTTACTGTATTGCCAGCACAACTAGACCCATTGGTAACCACAGGTTTAGCTGGTATTGCATTTATCGTTAAGTTCAATGTTACCACACTATCACAACCTGTTGCATTTGTACCTGACCATGTTTTTGCACCCGATGTAGTGTATGTTGTTCCTTTCCACAAATACGACCCACAAGCTGTTACTGATTCTGATGATGCTGATGGAGAACATAATTTTAATATTAAAACACTTACCGCACATCCACTTGTTCTAACGTAAGTGCCACTAGCAGTGTATACCGTTCCATTCCATGTATAACTTGTAGCACCATTTGTAATATTTACTCTTGATGTATCATAAGTACTTGAACCTGCACTAACGGTGATGGTTATTTTAGTTCTTGAGTTAGCAACAATGCTGTCATATCCAGCAACAAAATTTGAAGTACTTCCTGTTAAAGCAAAATTGCTAAATGTTGCATGATTTGCATTACTTGTTAAATCTGTTAATGAAGTAATACTTGTATTTGTTCCACCTGGTGTTCCCTCATTAAAGTTATAATAAGCCACCAATCCTGCTTCTGATCCTGTTAACTGAGTAAACATAGATGACTGAATTTGAGCTGGAGTAAGTGCTACATTCCAAATACTCAATTCATCCATTATACCATTAAAAACTGGATCACCCCAATTGCTTGCGCCTATTAAACATTTCGTTCTTGTAACATTTGCAGGTACAGGGAAATTAGCTGTTCCAGATGCCTGACCATTAACGTATATTGTAGCTGTAGTTCCATTTAAAGTTGCCGCTACGTGATTCCATTTATTTAAAGTAAGTTGTCTATTCGCTTGAAATTGTGCACCACCTACATAAAAACCAGGATATCCACCTGTTCCATAAGTTGCACTTAGCAATACACAATTATTACCTGCGCCATTTCCGAAATCTATTATTCTAGACCAATTGGCAAAGCTTCTAACGTAAACCCATGATTCAATGGTGAAATTACCGTTGAAATAAACACCCGATTTCGCTGTTAAATAATCATTTGACCCATCAAAATTCAACGCATTGGTTACTCCAGGCTGAGCAGATACACAACCTGTTACCGTGTCTCTCGCTACTAAATAATATGTAGCATTAGCCGATAAGTTTGGTGTTGTAAATGTATTTGAACCTGATAATAATGGTGTTGATGATGTTGCTGTTTGGTACCAATCTACTACAGTTCCAGGAGTAGATGTAGCACTCAAAGTAATCGGCACACCAATACAGCTTGCCACACTATTGTTAACTACGGGGCTAGCAGGGAATGCATTGATTGTTAAATTCAATGTTACCACACTATCACAACCTATTGCACTTGTACCTATCCAAGTTTTTGCTCCCGAAGTAGTGTAGGTTGTACCTTTCCAAGCATATGATCCGCAAGCTGAAACCGTTTGCGAACTGGTAGATTTTACTTTTACTGTTATTACAGCAGTTTTATTAGTGGTACATCCATTAGACGATGTAAATGTATAATTCGCGGTTGTTGTACCCACTGATAATCCAGTTAGCAAACCGGTGCTGCTTATAGTTGCATTGGTTGAATCTGATAATGACCAAACTCCACCCAATAAATTAGTTCTCAATTGATTTGTACCATTTACACAAACGGTAATTGCACTAGAAGTAGATGCTATAGATCCAATAGCATCTATTGAAAAACTATTGGCAACCCAGTTTGAAGCAGCACCATTTAATGCCATATTGGTTACTGTACCATTATTTGCATTACTAGTGCGATCTGATAAAGTGGTAACACCGGTATTTGTACCTGCAGCTATACCATGATTGAAATCAAAATAACTTGCTAAGCCAGGTTCTGTGCCTGCAAGCTCTATGCCCAATGAACTTCTAATTTGAGCTTGTGTTCTTTGCGTACTCCAAACACGCACCTCATCAATAGATCCTTTAAAATCTTGACCCGTGTTGGGAAGGTTTGTACCAATAAATAAACTTTCATTTTGATTCAAAATGGTATACGTTGTAGTAAGTTTCAATACACCATCAATATAAATATAAGAGCCATCGGTAACGCCAGCATTATAAGTAAAGGCAACGTGATGCCATTTGTTATCAGCTAAATTAATTCCTGTAGATTTATCCCCTACATTAAAATTGTGCGCAATTAATATTCCATCTTTTAAAAACAATCCATATGCATAAGGTTTAACTACAATTCCTCTATATCCACTACCTGCATTTGATGTTTTTATCCATGCTTCTATGGTACCTGTTGTATTTAATTGTAAACTGCTGCTATTGGTTGATTTTACATAATCGTTTGAACCATCAAAATCCAATGCATTTCCAAAATTACCTGGAGCGTTTGATACTACAATTTTTCCCGTTACATAAGTTGTACCACAACCAGCAATTAAAGGAATGGAATAATTATATGTACCCGATACATTTGGTGTACCACTTATTGTTAAAATATTGGTTACAGTAGAAAATACCGCCGTTACACCTGCTGGTAAATTAGTAGGAGTACCTATGCTAGTAAACCCTGAAGTATTGTAAAGGATATTGGTTATTGCTGTACCCAAACATAATTTTTGATTATCTGTATTGGCTACGGTTAAAGAAGTTGAGGTTGATCCGCAATTCCACTTAGCGTATAAATTTGTTGTAGATATTGATTCAAACAATTGTACTTCAGCCAACTGAAACATTCCATCACCACATGTGTTTGTAACATTAACCCTGTAATGTAAAAATGGACTGGTGTTTGAAATATCAAATGTTCTAGTGAAAAATCTAGTACCAATACAAGGGATTGTTCCAGTGCCAACAGAAGTAAAATTAACTCCATCGTTAGAACCAAAAACTTCGAAATTTTTAGGATCTCTGCCAGAACCATCATTGGCCGTTGTAATGGCAATTTTTGTAGCCGTTCTAGCGGTACCGCCAAGATTTACTGTAAAGCCCATTCCATCACCCGCATTAAAATCCAGATATTTAGTACCGACATTACCATCAATAATGTTCATGAATTGTTCATTCCCAGGAGATCTCACCGATCCAAAAGGAGTAATGCCCATGGTTCTTGTAAAAATCGGTATATCGCCGGCTGTGCCTGAAGTAACGCTTGAGGCGTTTGCGCTTGTAATGGTATATGTAGAACCAGCTGCGTAATTTGTTCCGGTGCCAATTGCATTTGTGTTCCAACCTGCAAAAGTAAATCCTGATCTCACCAAATTACCTGTGTTATCAGGAATGGTAAATGTTTGATTAATGGTCGAAGACAATACCGGTGGAACAGTTCCACTTGTGCTACCATTTCCATTGTAGGTAATGGTATATTTTATTGGACGCCATTTTGCATAAAGTGTGGTTACGTTTCCAGGGATGGTAAATGAAGCACCAGCTGCATAGTTGGTACCCATTGTATCCGCAGATGTATTCCAACCGGCAAAAGTAAATCCTGTTCTTACCAAAGCACCCGAATTTGTAGCAAGGGTAACCGCTGTGTTGTATGTAGCAGTATTACTAGCAGGTGCGGCACCTCCAGTGTTTCCGTTTCCATCATAATTTACAGCATAACTATTTATAGTCCAATTTGCAAACAAAGTAACATCAGAAGTAACTAAAAAAGATGTACCAACTGCATAGTTTGTTCCTGCAGATCCAAATAATTGAACTTCTGCAAGGCTTAAACAGTTTTGACCTGCAAGCTGAATACGCACGTATCTGGCGTCTTTATTTATTAAGAAATTTCTATTGCCGTAAACATATACTTCATTAGTTACGTATTTAGAAGAAACATTTGGGTCTCTTAAAGTTGTTGCAAGATCTTGAGAAGTAAATGGTACTGCAGAAGTTAAAATATGAAAATTTTGTAAACGGTCATTACAGCAATCCAATCTGTTCCAAATGGTAATAGAGCCGATAAAATAAGTATTTTGTAAATCCAACTGCCACCAGCCCTGATTTTCACAATTATTATGTGTAACAGAATTCCCACCCCATTGTTGGTTTGTATTTCCGTCTATAGCCCTAGAAGCATCTCCTCCATGCCCTGTACTATTTTGTGTTGCTGGTTTACCAAGTGTAGGAATTTGTTGTTGTACACCTGAATTTGCCGTATTCCAACCAGCAAACGTGTAACCTGTTCTAACCAAACTACCCGAATTGGAAGGCAACAATAATGAGGTATTATATTTTGCTGCTCCATTTGGAGGAGGTGTTCCACCAGTACTTCCATTTGGATTATATGTTATGTAATAAGTATTTAAACGCCATTTTGCATAAAGTGTTCTGTTTGCTGAAGGAATGGTAGAAGAAGAACCAGCCGCAAAATCATTTCCGGTTGTATCTGCAAAAGTATTCCAACCCATAAATGTGTAGTTTGCTTTTGCCATTGTACCCACAGTTGCCAATGTAAATGTGTTGTTGTACACATCCGTAATGCTAGCAACAGATGGAGCACCTGTTGCACCATTGGCATTATACGTAACGGTATAATTTGTAAAAAGCGAATTGTCATTTGTTACATAATTGCTCGAAGCGCCTGATAACGTAAAATTATTTAAAGTACCATTTTTTTCATCAGTACCCATTTCAAACAAATTAACGACTCCGGTATTGTTACCAGCAGCTGTTCCCTGATTAAATGTAAAGTAACTTAATAAGGCAGTTTCATTTCCCTTTAACTCATCATACATGCTGCCTTTAATTTGAGCCGCTGTTCTTTGGCTAGTCCAAGTTCTCACCTCATCCATTTTACCATTAAAATAACCATCTGATGACCAACCACTTTTTCCAATGTAATTCGCAGTGTGTGTAACATTCTGAGAAAAAGCATTTATAAATGTTTTTGTACCATTCAATTCACCATTAATGTATAAAGCCACCGAAGTTCCATTTATGGTTGCCGCTATATGCGTCCATTGGTTTAATGGAATTTGTTGAGTCGCCGTTATCACTTCTTCATTAACACCAAAAGCAGGCTTACCTGTAGAACCTGTACTTGATAAAAGATATATTGAATTCGCATTTGAATTTGCAGTTGAGCCAATTTGAATTATTCTAGACCAGTTTGTGGTTTCTGTTGGATAAACCCAAGCTTCAACCGTAAAAGAAGAACTCGTTGTTGCATAACCACTTGGCATTGAAACATAATCATCTACCCCATCAAACGACAATGCGTTATTTCCATTTCCACCGGCAACCCCAACAGTTTTAGGAATCCACTGTGCAAACAAAGTTGTATTAGCCGTTAACGTAATACTACTGTTGAAATAGTACCTTGTTCCTGTTCCGGCAGCGTTGGTGTTCCAACCGCCAAAAGAGAATCCCGTTTTGTACAACCCTGTTTTGCTGTATTGCGCCACATTTGCCGAACCACCAGATACAATACCAGTTACCGTTGTTGGAACAGTTCCTCCAGTAGCACCATTTGAATTGTACACAAGGTCTAATGCATAAGAGAAACAAGTAACCATCATCAAAATGGTTAACATGCTCAAGCGCATAAAAATGTTTTTGCTAAAAATTGAAAGCTCAAACGAACGTCTTTTTGGGTTAGCTTGAAATGAAATTGGTTGCATTGTTAATGATTTTTTTGTCATTTTAATTTAAAATTGTAGGTAATTTCTGAGTATTAGGTGTTTATAAGAACGCAAATTTATTATGTTTGTTTTAACAGTGCAAGTAGTGTCAACTCGCTTTCAAGCTTTTAGAAACAAATTCTAAGAAATAACAAAAAGTATTTTGTAATAAACTTGCAATTTCCTTTAATTTGATATTTTTCAATTTTTTCATTAAATGTTAAACGGATTCTAATGAAATAAGCCAATTTCAGTTTTTCGAAATCAAACTGGAATTTTTTAAACCCGTATTTTAAAATTTGTACAAATGAATAATACTTTTTTTTTAAAATTCTTGAGGTGAAATCCCAATTATTTCTTTAAAAGCATAGTAGAAAGGTGTATAGGAGGAGAACCCTACATACTTAGATAGAGAATCAAGTGTGTTTCTTTTTAAGTAACCAGACTTGATCAAAATCGTTGCAAAGTTAATTTGGCATTTTTTTCGGTAATTAATAAAGCTCAATTGGCTGCAATATTTGAAAATAAACTTCACATGACTGATTGGAATTTTAACCATTGAAGCCAACATTTCTAAATCAAAATCATTTTTACAAACCACTTCGTATTGTAAAAAAACCCCGTCTATTTTTTTAAAGTAATCCGATAATTTGTCCTCAATATTGGAGAATAGTTTTATATCATTAGGGTTAATCATTTCTTTAATGGGCAAATTACTCCAACTGTTAAAATGAATTTCTTCACCTTTTTCTCGTTCAATTTCAAGTTCTATTTCTTTTTCTTTTACAATTTCTTTTTCTTTTAATTCAACGATTACATTTGAATATGGCGTTTTATACACCACATTTTGTACAGAAGTTTGCAAATTAAATCCATACAAAATTTCAGGCGAAATGATAATTCTTACAAAAATAGCCAGCCACAAAAAAGCACTTATCCATATCAATTCCATATTCTCAGGACCAAATACATTAGATGAAAATCTGATGTAAAATCCAACCACTATTCTTACCGCTATTAAAAACAACATTGCAGATAAAAACAAAAGCCAATGTTTAATTGCTTTCGGTTGTGTTATTTCGGATTGTTTTTTTTGTAAAAAATTAATGTTCAACATGTTGAATATGGCTACTGTATAATAGCCCAATAAAACACAAGTTGCTATCATGTTAAGACAAACAAACCCAAGTTTTAAATCAGATTCTTCGTGTATGCCAAATGCAATTATTGAAAAAACAAGAATGACATTGGGTGCAATAAAATGGTACATGTCTTTTTGTGTCCATTTATCTTTGTTCAATACCTCTCTAAAATATAAAAAGCAACATGGAATAATATTTAAAGAAAACAACTCTCCCAATTTTGAAAATATCAATATAATTTCATGATCAACAAATTGAGAAATCCCATAAAGCGTATATCTAAAAATAATATTGATCAACGTCAATTTCAGGTATCTATTTATTAAAACAGATGACTTTTTGAATTTGAATTGCAACAATAAAAACAATAAACAACCTACAAACGCTGTTAGAAAAAATAAAAATGCCTTTAACATTATAAAAATTAGCTTGAAAAAATTAATCTATTAATACAATTACAGACTTTCGGTACTTCCATCTGTCTGTATCAGAAAGCGTTTTAAATGTTTTGCCAAAATGAATTAAAGAAATGATTTTCTTATCTATTCCTTTGGCAATCAAATATTTTTTTACCGAAATCGCCCTGGATTTCGACAATTTCAAATTGTGTGATTCGGTTCCTATATCATCGCAAAATCCTTCTACCAATAATTTCACCCCAGGTTTTATTTTTTGATTTGAAATAAATTGATCAATGATTAATTTACTCGAATCTGATAACGATGATTTGTTGAATTCAAAATAAACATTGGTCATCTCTCCTTTTTCAATCATCAACTTATTGGTTAGATGTACAATTGATTTCTTGCTGCTGTCTTTTTGAATTTTATTTATCTCCTTTAGGTCATTGGGAACCTTATTAGAGGCATCAATTTGTGGTTGACTATTTTTATTATCTGCTATATCTGAATTCTTTTCTTGGACTTTCGAGTTTGCAATATTATCAGGCTGAGCAAGCTGAACAACAATAGCAGAATCACGTTTCATTTTTTTTGGTTGGTTGTTATTCGATGCTATTGGATTTTCAGAATTGATGTTTTTTACGGAATCAAAATCAGATTTATTTTCTTTTTGCATTTGCTTAACCAATAAGGTACTATCTGATTGATTAATATCTAAATCTTTTTTATTGGAAACAATTATTTTATCGGGATTGGTATTCTTAATGGAATCAATTACACCTTTACCTGCAATCTGGTTATCAAGCTGATTTGTTTTAGCGAGGTCTGAATTTAATGATGTTGCTGAAGAATCAATCAACACATCCTCAGTTTTTATTTCAGGTTTTTGAACAATTTCGTTTTCAACCACAGGATTATTTTTTACAACATTTGCATTTTCTGTTTCATGGTTTGTGTACACCAAAACCGTATCATTTTTATACACAAAAATGGTATCGTGTACGTTAACCACTTTAGTAAAATCATTTTCATTTAAAAATACGCTATCGCCAAAACTAGCAACTGTAGGCAATTCAACTGATTTCTTTTTTTTCTTATCAATATAAATAAATGAAATGCCCATTTGGGTTGGATTATCTAGATCTTTTCTAAGTGGCAGTTCGTAACTCAATTGAGTGTTAATGTTTTTAAACAATTGTATACCAAAAATCAATGAAAATGCTTTAACTGAACGAGAGCGCAATCCTATATTGTACGGTATTTTATTTACGTTTTCATACATAAATCCGTAGGTTACTTCTTTTATACCAATGGAATCTGCCAAAATAATTTCTTGATCACTATCAAAAAAATGTCCTTCTTGCCAAGTTAATTGCTCGAATTTCACATGACTATATTTATTTAAAGCATACTTAAATGATAAGTTTGTCGTCAATCGTCGCCTTTTTCTTGAAATGTCTTTTTTTTGAGTAAACCACAATAAATTATACATAGAGCCAGTAGCTTCGAAGCAAATCTTATTAATGTTATACGTATAACTAAGGCCAATATTAGAGCCCCAATATTGATTCGAATATTTTAAAGAATCTGGTACTCTAGATGTTTTTGTAAATGGGAAAGCCCTAGGGTCTAAGTAAGCGTTGTATCCTTTTTTATTTTTCATATAAACAGGACTTAAAAAATTAAATACACTTCCTATTCTCAATTGGTGCAAATGATTTTTATCGATAAAAAACGATTTTGAAATTCCTAACCCGAAATAATCACCAGAAACCGCAAAATTTTCAGAACCCGTTTTCATATAGTTAAACCCTAATGACAAACGATTATTTTTCGTTTTAAAATCTGCGCTAAGATTGAACACATTGTTGCTCAATTTATCATCAGTAGCATAATTGTAGTATCCAATAACTCTTGATGAACCATCGAAATTTCCAATAAGCGAAGGGCTCATCATTAATGGCAACTTCTCATATTGCGTTAACCTTGCATCTTGTGCAAAGAGTTTGCTTACAATAGATAAAGTAATCACCAAAAATGCGATTGCATTTTTCATATAAAATATTTGTTTGAAAGGATTGGAATTAAAATGCATTCGGGTCACCGAAAGTCATTCGATAAATGGTAAGGAAAAGTATTTTAAAATCAAGTAAAAAATTCCAATTTTCGATATACCAAATGTCGTATTTAACGCGATTTTCCATGTCCACCACTTCTTTTGTTTCGCCTCGAAAACCATTTACTTGCGCCCAACCGGTAATGCCTGGTTTTATAAAATGACGCACCATAAAATCATCAATTTGTTCGCTGTATGATTCGGTATGCTTAAGCATGTGAGGCCTTGGACCAATGACAGACATTGATCCTAAAAAAACGTTGACGAATTGAGGCAATTCATCCAAATTCGATCTTCTTAAAAATGCACCTATTTTAGTAATTCTTGGATCGTCTTTAGTGGCTTGAATTTCATCGGATTCAGCATTGACTTTCATTGTTCTAAATTTATAACAATAAAATTCTTTGCTGTTTTCTCCGGAGCGAAGTTGCTTAAAAAAAACAGGTCCTTTTGTAGTTAATTTTATCAACAATGCAATTAATGGAAACAACCAAGAAAAAATAAACAAAATGACAACAGATGAAAACACAATGTCAAATATTCGTTTTAATGAACGATTAATTTGTTTTTCTAATGGTTCCTTTCTAAAAGTATATGCAGGTAAATCACCGTATTCAACAACAACAAATCTTTTGAAAGACCCTAAAGGAATAAGATTTGGAATAAATCGAATTCTTGTCATTTTTAAATTGCAAATATTAATCACCTTTTTTAAATCAGCTTGATTAAAACAATTTGAAGTAATAAAAAGCTCATCTAATTTCTTATTGTTTTCAATGAATTCTACAACATCATTTAAATTGCCCAGATGGGATTCTTTTACATCGGAATTTTTATTGTCATCGAAATATCCTTTTATATTATAGCCAATTGATGGGTCATTTTTAATGACATGATGAAATTGATTAACGTACGAACTCCATCCACAAAAGGCAATTGTTCTGTAGTTGTATCCACGCTTTCGAAGTTGCTTAATCAGCTTAACAACAAAAATTCGTTGAGGTATGAGCACAAATAAAAAAATGACATAAAAGAAAAAAAGCTGAAAAATCGTAAGTCCACTAAACTTAAATAGAAATATACAAATCAATACAACATGTAAGATAAATGCATTTAGCATTCTGCTCACATAAACCGCCACGGTTTCCATTCTTAATTTTTTTTCGGCATGGAGCCACAATACCACCAATACCCACAAAAGATTAATGACAAATAATTCCAGTTGAATCAATTTTATAGACAATAGATTTATGCTACCCCACTTTAAAAAAAGTGAAAATAAAAACACTGCATTCAACACTATTAAATCCAATGCCAGTTGAATAAGTCGTATGTATCTGTAAATTTTGATAGAATTTTTTTTTCTAAAAAGAAAATATTATGTGAAGTGAAAAGTCAAAATTTAAAATTCAAAAAAATAAAATTACTGAATACCTTATTTTTTACTTTTTACTTTTTGAATTTGGGCTAGCCAATACTGTAAAAAAAATGAACAAATAAAAAACAAACGCACCCAAAACACTACCAAAAAATCCATAAAAAACATCCATTAAATCTGGGCTGCGATGTACTATAAAAAACTGTCCTATTTCTGCAATGATTACCAAAAAAATGGAAAACAAAATATTTTTAAAGAAATGTTTTAATTTTTGAGTAACCGAGTAATTGTTGTTGAAAGATTTAAATTCCAAAATAAATCCGATAAAAATAAACGGCACCGCTGTTCTGAAATTGTAATATTCATTGCACCAATTGCGAACATATAAAGGCATATAAGTTTCCGTTTCAAAACCAGGATTAGGAATCCATGAAAAATAGAAAACGCATATTGCTAAAATAAATAAGGACGCAATATATAATGTAGATTTATTTTTGATGGGTTATCAATGTTTTGTTTTTATCAATGATGCAAAATAACAAAACAAAAAATGATAATTATTTATTATTCTAAAAATTTATTCTTTTAATAACCTTCAACATGAAATACTTCAAACAGGAAATTCAAACTTTTTCAAATTTGACTTTTCACTTTTATCTTAATTAATATACTGCCTAATTGCCAATAACTTTTTTTGAAAAACCGATTTGTATGCAGACAGGCCATGACTTTTATAAATCTTGAAATCTTCTTTAAAAACTTCAATCATTTTTCTACTACTTGTACTCAATCCGCCCATGCGCATTTTCACAATGTATTCGTTTAAATAAATCAATTTAATCTGATGTTTTAATAAATACCTTAATAAAAGTTCGGTATCAGAAGCGATTTTGTAATCAATATCATAATAACCGAATTTCTTTTTGATGTCGCCCCTAATGTATACGGTAGGGTGCAAAGGCAACCAACCTGATTTTATTTTTTTCATACTAAAATCACCACAAATTCTATTGCGTACTAATTTTTCGTGTTCATCATTTGTTACATAAACTCCGTTTCCGTAAACTCCTTGCGAATGCGGATTATTTTTAAATAAGGAAACAATTTTTTCTACAACATCATTGGTATAATACTCATCATCAGAATGCATCAAACCAATAATATCACCAGTTGCCAATTTTAATCCCTTGTTGATGGCATCATACATTCCTTTATCAGGTTCAGAAATAAATGTGCTGATTTTACTGCCATAAGCAGCAATAATTTCTTTTGTTCCGTCCGAAGAGCCTCCATCAATAATGATATATTCGATGTTTGGATAATTCTGCTTCAATACGCTATCAATTGTTTTTGATATGGTATTTTTTCGATTGTAGCAAACGGTGATGATTGAAACTAGCATATAAGATGTTTGTTAGCCCCCTCAGTCCCCCGAAGGGGGAAGTTGGGAATTATTTTAAATTATTGAAATATTTGTACCGGATGAATATTTTAAACCTCTTGAACGCATTGAACCTTTTGAACCTTTTGAACATCTCAAACCTCATAAACATCAAAAACCTCTCAAACCTTTTTTCTCTGCTCAACTATCTTGCAATAAACCTGTGTGAAATATGCCGCTTTAAGAATTGAAAAAGCGAATCCTCTTGCGCCATCTCTGAAACCTGCTAATAAAAAGTAACTGCCTAAAAAATACAATGGACCTATAAAAGGTGTAAGCATTAATTTGTATTTAAGCTTTTGTTTCCAAGTCCAAGTTGCACTTATTGTTTTATCGTTTAACGATTTTAAAATGCGTTGTGCTTCCCAACTGGCGTATTCATTATGTTTGGAGATATAATGCGAAATACTTCTAAAATCCAAGTGATCAATTTCGCTTTTAATTTTTCCGGTATTTCCAATTAAAATGGGGTGCTCATGAATCTCCATATCAAACTGACTCCAATTATTTTCATCAATTTTTTCGTATTCCCCTGCCCCTACTTGAAACAAAGCCAACTTTAATAAAGGATAACCACCTTTAAGTTTTTTTCCTAAAAAATATCTGCTGTAGGTAAGCCAATACCCTACTTTGTTTGAACTAATTAAATTCGATCTTACCTCATTTTTAAATGCATCAGTAATGTATTCATCAGCATCTAAAAACAACACCCATTTTGTTTGAGGTTTGTGGCTTTGTAAAAACCAGTTTCTTTTTTTCGGGAATTGACCGTTCCAATTAAACTGAATGACTTCAATATTATTTGCTTTTGCAATTGCCAAAGATTCATCTGTGCTCCCAGAATCTATAATGACAATATGTTTTGCAAAATCTTTCCCAATAGCGTCTATGCATCCCTGTAATAATTTTGCTTCATTTTTAATGGGAACAGCAATGGTTAAATCTAAGTTGATATTATTCATTAAACAGAAGTGAAATTTTTTCTTTCTTTGATAAATTTTGCGGGGTTGCCAGCATAAACCGACCATGGTTTTAAATGACATGAAGCTACAGCACCTGCGCCTAAAACTGAGCCTTCCCCACAAATTACATTGGGCAACACAATCGACTTTGCACAAATCCAAACGTAAGACTCTATTAAAATTTCTTTTTTTATGTAGGTAAAATTTTCATTGTTGTAATCATGTGTTGCCCCACATAAAAAAGCATCTTGCGATACGATAGCAAATCGACCAATTTTACAACCAGCTGGATTATACACTTCAACACCAGGACCAATACAACTGCTATAATCCATCTTTAATAACCAAGGTGCCCATATTTTACAGCTTGAATAAATATGAACTTTTTTGTCAATTTTTCCACCAAATAAAATAACAATAAAACGTCTCCAACTATGAAGCGGATTGGGTGTCCATTTGCAAAATAGAAACCATACCATTTGCCATAACAATCTTTTTAATTTATTGCTCAATGAAAAAACGGCTATTTCATAATGGTTAATTTGCGACATGAACAATACTCAATTATTGGTTTAAAATATCAAACATTTTTTTGGCTGCGTATTCATTTTTGAAATTATTTTCATAAATTTTTTTGGCATTTTCTCCCATCAACACTTTACTTTCTGCATCTAATGCAATCCATTGTTTTAGATTATTTATTGTACCCGTCAATGTATCTTCTTCGATGATGCCACCGCCACCTTTTTCGATTTCTCTGTAGATATTTATTTTGTTTGTAATCAATACAGGTTTTTCGCAAGCCAATGCTTCCGCAACTGCAATTCCAAAATTTTCCTGATGGCTTGGCAATATAAATGCTTCACAACCATAGATTGCAGCCCATTTCATTTCAGCATTTATCAATCCTGTTAATATTACTTTTTGCTTTAACAATGGATAAATTTCTATATACTTCAATAAGCCATTTCCATATTCAGAATCAAATCCAGAACCAGCTATTACTAGATCGGGTATAACATTTGGATTACTAGACTCTTGTAATATTGTATTGTATGCTTTTAACAACAAATCAACCCCTTTTTTAAAATGAATTCTGCTTAAAAATAAAAAATAAGGATTCGATTTATTGATGTTGAATTTATTATAAAATGCTTCTAATTCAATTTCGTTTTTTTTAGGCGGCGCTTGAATTCCATATCCAACATTAATTTCTTGTTTGGGTTTATACCCATAGAACGTTTTTTTTGCTAAAAGCATTTCTTCATAACAGGTAAATAAAACAGCATCAACTTGATTCACAACATTTTTTTCAATTAAATGCCAGTAAACCATATTTCTAATCGCTTTAATTTTTCTGGTTTTTTCTTTTTGAAACCAAGGATCAAGCATGCCATGAGGCATCAAATAAATTTTAGGGATTTTTTGATTTGAATTTTGTTTTTTAAAGTATCGCATAACTTTCAATGCGGCATAACTATGATAAGTCCACATCCCATTTACGATGATGCAATCATATTCGAGCATATGTTTTTTTAGCCAAGTCATTAAGACAGGATTTCGTTGCCAATGATTGTTCGCATTGCCCAATCCAATCAACTTTAATGTATTAGAAAAATTCCACGAATTCAAATCTGCTTGATTTTCAAAACATAGTATCGTTCTTTCAATACCTAGCATATGCGATGCTTCATGATAATTGCGAATGCCTTGTATTGGCCCGCCTGATTCAGGACTTGCACCTGAAATAATGTGTAATAATTTCAATTTAATTAATTGGTTTTTCTGATTTGGTAGGATTCATTTCAAAAAATTTACTCAACTGTTTTTTGAGATTTTGAAAGGATATTTAAGTAAAAGGACTCTATTTTTAACAACGAATTTTCAGCATTAAATAATGATGCTTGCTGAAAACCTTTATTGGTATAATTTATTTTTTCTGTTTCGGAAAACCGAACAACTGTATCAAGTTGAACAGCTGCTATTTCAGCCCAATTGTTTACCAAATTAGATTTACTGGGTTTTCTTGGAATGAATATTCCTGCATCCCCTGCCACTTCAATCATGGGTTGTTTATTGGTTGTTACGACAATACACCCACAAGCCATGGCTTCAATTATTGGCCAACCGAAGCCTTCATCAAGCGAGGGGAATATCATACAAATTGCGCCCGAATACGCTTCATTCATTAAATCATCTGAAAAATTTGTTAGAAAATGAATGTCATTTTTAAAGGTAGTATTCTTTTGAATGGTTAATAAATCATCAGTAGGATTTGCACCAATCAACAACAAAGGAATTTTACGTTTATGGGTTTTTCGCCAAGCTGTATAAATCTCTATAACCCCTTTTCTGTTTTTATAAAATTGATTGCCACCAACATGCAGAAAATAACCATTGGTTAAATCTTTCTTCACGTATTCACTTAAAATGTTTCTTGCTTTGTTTGTTTCAATTGGGTTAAACATTCGATTAAACCCATTATAACATACTACACAATTTTCAATTTTTCCCGTATGAAATAATTTTAAATCAGATTTTGTTTTTTTTGAAATCGCAATAAAATGCTTCCCTGTTGAAAATCCTTTTTGAATATATTTCTGATACAACTTACCGGTAAATCCAATTTTATTTTCTGGAACTTTCTTTGTTGCAGAACGCAAAGCCATAAAATCATGACAATGCACTACATGTGGTTTATTCTTTACTAAAGGCACCCAAGGGCCAAGCGCTTGATCGGCAAAAACAAATAAGGTATCAGCAGAACATGCTTTTAATTGTTTGCGCACAACAAGTGGAAAAACAATATACTGATCAATATATCCAAACCATTTTTTAACCGCATTATTTTCTGAAAAATTATAAAAAAAAGCTTTTGGTTTCCAAATACTAATTTCATGTCCTCTGTTTTTCAAGCCCTCAAAAAGAAAATTGGCATACCTCGGCATGCTTTGCGAGTTAAGAAAATTGGGATGTGTAAAAAGAACGATTTTCATTATTTAAAAAATCAAACAACTATTTTTTTTGGGAAATCCGTTTTTGTATTGAATGAACCGATAATTAGTCCGCCGATTAATACATAAAAACCTAGTCCATTGGGCTGCGACCAAGTGCCTTGAAAAATCTGCAAAAACCCATAGCCTAAAAGCATCCAAGGCAATTGGTTTCCATTCTTCAATGCTTTAAACGCTTTTGATGTTATTTCAAAAGTCATTGTAATTCTAAAAAAAATAATTAAGATGCCTAAAAAAATGCCGCTTTCTCCAATCACCCTTCCCCACTCACCTTCGGAAATTAGAAATGCTGTTTTGCCGGCCAATAGCTGAGCGCCCACATTTGTGCCCATCCCAATGCCCAATCCAAAAAGGCAATGTGCATCGTCGATGTTAATAAAAGAGCCCACCAACCCGCCTAAGAAACGGTCGATAAAAACCCCATTTAATCCTCCTTCTTGTTCATTAGCCGTGGTAAATCGCTCTGTAAATGCATCAATTTGCGTGTTTAAGAAATTAACTTTTGAAAATATGAAGAGAAAAATTATTACGCCAAAAACAATCTGTAAAACATTTTTTAAAAAATCGGGCTCATTTGATTTTGCCCACAAGAAGAAGAAGAAAATAATTACCGCTTGAAAAAACAAACTCCTACTGATACTGGTTGGAATGGAAACAACGAATGCAATTGTAGCCGCGATTAGTAAATATTTTTTAACAAGATGCGGGTTAATCCAAAAGTAAAAAACATAACAAGCCGCAAAACTAAAAAAGGAACTCACCCCGGTAATAAAAGAGAACGTACCTGGCGGTCGAAAATATTCACCGGATCCACTAAAACCAGCACCATTCATATCATTACCAACTCCCTTATTCACCCAGGCTGTTTGTGGGCTATAAAATTGAATGGTGATTAATATTGCCATGGGAATTGAAATCCATAACACCGCTTCTCCAAATTTTATAACGTCATTTTTATTTAACACTTTGCCAATAATAAATAACACAGGGATTTGAATAATTAAAACCCTTGCACCAAATAAAGCCACAAAAAAATTTCCATGTCCCCAATACAATGCCGTAAAAATGCTAATAAAGCCCAAAAGTATTATCAAAGAAATCCAAATTGATTTCGGAAAAATGCTTGCCCGATAAGCTTTATACATTAAATAGATAGCAATAGGATCTCTTACCAAAAGCAATGGAGTAGCCAATCCAGGTAAAAACCAACGACGCAAGCCTCCTTCAAAAATCAA
>VFKL01000200.1 GCA_009885535.1 Chitinophagaceae bacterium
AAGAACTGCAGCTTTTTGGCAACATGATGCCATTAAAAGAAAAAAGAATTACGGCAGAAGTTTGCGTACACCATTTGCATTTTACCGCCGATGATTATGAAAAATTGGGCTATCAAATCAAATGTAATCCAGCTATAAAAGCATCACACAATAAATCAGCATTGTGGAAAGCTTTATTAGACGATCGATTGGATGTAATTGCTACAGACCATGCGCCACATACATTACAAGAAAAAGAAGGTCCATACGAACATGCCCATTCGGGATTGCCATTGGTTCAGCATGCTTTGCAAATGATGCTGATGTATGCTCAAGAAGGGAAAATAAGTATTGAAAAAGTAGTTGAAAAAATGAGTCATGCTGTGGCAGATTGTTTTGGCATTCAAGACAGAGGGTACATTAGAGAAGGATATTTTGCAGATTTAGTAATGGTGGATTTGAACAAACCATACACGGTAACTGAAAATAATATTTTGTACAAATGTGGCTGGAGTCCGCTTATGGGCGTAGCATTTCCATCAAGCATTATTAAAACAATGGTGAGCGGAAATATTGTTTTTAATGATGGACAACTTGTAGATGCACCAAAAGGAAAGCGTATGACATTTGACAGAAAATAGTTTATGGAAATTGATAAAACCACATTAAATGATTTGAATATTTTCAATGGTGAAAATAACCTGTCACTATTTGGGAAAATCAATTCCACCAACACTACTAACGGTGAAGTACAACTGAAGTTATTTTTATCAACACCGCTAAAAAATATCGAGGAAATAAAAGCTGTTCAGGATACGCTGAAACATATCATTCCTTTGCTAGAAAAATGGCCTAATCAAATAAGTAATGGTACGATAAAAGTAATAGAACGTTTCTACGAAACAAACCTAAGTCCAATACCAGAGAACGCTTCGTTTTATCATGCGAAATTATATTCGATTTTACAAAAGGCAGATTTTTCTTTGTTGAAATTTTCGGTAAATCATTGCTTCGATTTTATAAAAGGACTAAAGTCAATTATACATTTACTTTCCAATTTGGAAACGCCTACACTACTAAAAAATGCATTACAGGAAATTGAAAAATTAACCACGAAAAATGCTTTTGATATCATTGATAAAAACGAACAGTTTAATCAGTTGACTGTCAAAGAAATCATGCAGCTCGGCTATTTTTTTCGTAATCAATATAAATCAAGCATGTTCGATTTGCTAAAGCTTCATGCTAAAATTGATGCATGGTATGGCATGGCGAAATCAGTAAAAGAGCATCAGTTATCTTTTCCCGTTTTTGTAGAAACAGAACGCCCATTTTTTAATGCAAAAGGATTGCATCATTTGATACTGAACAACCCAACGCCTTATGATTTTAATCTAGACCAGCAAAAGCATTTTTTATTTTTAACCGGTGCAAACATGGCTGGAAAAAGCACTTTCATTAAATCTGTTGGATCTGCCGTTTTTTTAGCACATACCGGAATGGCAGTTCCTGCACAAGCAATGGAATTGTCTTTTTTCGATGGTATGCTTAGTAACATAAACATCATGGATGACCTCTCTAAAGGGGAAAGTTATTTTTATAACGAAGTACAAAGAATAAAAACATCCATTCAAAAAATTAATGACGGAAAAAAATGGCTGTTATTGATAGACGAACTTTTTAAAGGCACCAATGTAGAAGATGCCATGAAATGCAGTACGATTGTAATTGAAGGGCTCATAAAAATTCCGAGTGTATTATGTATTTTGTCAACGCATTTATATGAAATAAGCGACGCATTAAAAAAACATAACAACATTAAATTCAATTATTTCGAAACGGCGTTTATAGATGAACAATTTCAATTTAGTTATGCGTTAAAAGAAGGCGTTAGCAATGATCGATTGGGTTATTTAATTCTAAAAAAAGAAGGCGTTGTGCAAATGCTTGAAGATTTGGGCACTAAATAAAATTGACTATAAAATTTCAAATTCTCCACAGATAATTCTTGTTTTTTTCTGCTTAATTATGGATGTTTTCACTTTGGGTTTTAACAGCGAATATGTCAATTTTGGATATGCTAGTAAAAACATTTGGGATGGCGGTTTATGGTGTAGAAGCCAAAACAATTTCAGTAGAAATAGATGTAAATAATCAGGGTAAAAATTACTACATCGTAGGGTTGCCCGACAATGCCATTAAAGAAAGTTTGCATCGGGTAGAAAGTGCGATTAAAAGCAATCAATTTTACATGCCACGAACAAAACTGCTGGTAAATTTAGCGCCTGCGGATATTAAGAAATCAGGTACTGCTTTTGACTTACCCATTGCCATTGGCACATTAGCCGCAACGGAACAAATTGTAGATCCAGAAAAAATGAGCCGTTATGTAATTATGGGCGAGTTGAGTTTAGACGGAGCCGTAAAGCCCATAAAAGGCGCGCTTCCCATTGCCATTCAAACAAAAAAAGAGTTATTCGATGGATTGATATTACCATTATCCAATGCCAATGAAGCCGCAATGGTAAAAGATTTAAAAGTAATTGGGGTGAGTACTATGAAAGAGGTGGTTGATTTTTTGAATGAAACAATGCACATCGAACCAACGCAAGTAAATATTGCCGAAGTTTTTTCAAAAGCCCAATCCAATTATGATTTTGATTTTGCAGATGTAAAAGGACAGATGAACATAAAACGTGCGTTGGAAATTGCGGCTGCTGGTGGACATAATGCGATTTTGATTGGTCCACCGGGCGCCGGAAAAACCATGTTGGCAAAAAGATTGCCCACCATTTTACCGCCATTAACTTTAGAAGAAGCTTTAGAAACCACAAAGATTCATAGTGTTGCTGGAAAACTGCCCGAGCATTCCACGATAATCAGCCGAAGACCTTTTAGAAGTCCGCATCATACAATATCTGATGTAGCCTTAGTTGGCGGTGGCGGAAATCCTCAACCGGGAGAAATATCATTAGCACATCACGGGGTTTTGTTTTTAGATGAGCTTCCTGAATTTAAACGAACCGTCCTTGAAGTAATGCGTCAACCAATGGAAGAAAGAAAAGTAACCATTTCTCGCGCAAAAATCGCCTTGGACTTTCCAGCAAATTTCATGCTGATAGCCAGTATGAACCCCTGTCCTTGTGGTTATTTTAATCATCCCGAAAAAGCATGCTCATGTCCACCAGGCATGGTACAGAAATATTTGAATAAAGTATCCGGCCCATTATTGGATCGCATAGATCTTCATGTGGAAGTTACACCTGTAGCGTATGAGGAATTATCAACTGTAGAACAGTTTGAAAAAAGTGAAACCATTCGGGAGCGTGTGATTTGTGCAAGAACAATTCAGGCAAAGCGGTACGAAAAATATGATGAGGTGTATGCCAATGCACAAATGAGCAGTAAAATGCTCAAGGAAATTTGTGTGATTGATGAGTCATCAAAACAATTGTTGAAAAAAGCAATGGAAAGATTAAACCTATCGGCTCGGGCCTATGATAGAATTTTAAAAGTAAGTAAAACGATTGCGGATTTAGCAAATTCGGAACATATAAAAACAGAGCATTTGGCAGAAGCTATTCAGTATAGAAGTTTAGATAGGGAGAATTGGGGTGGGTAGGTTTTTAATTTATCAAATTATATTGAGTATAAGAGAATTGGATAAAATGCAACTATCCGGAATTTCCGGATAGTTCAAACTGAAAAGGATAGAAATGCGTTTAGAAATATAATTGGTGAATAAAACCATTACATATTTATCAAATTCTCTTCAAAAAAAAATGAAATAAAAAGTGTAAATTCGACGAAAATAAAAATAGGAAAAGAAAAATATATTAGAGTACTATATTGAGACGGAGTTGTAATAATTATTGAATCGATTAGTATTTTATAAATACAAGTAATCAAAAACTGCAGAATAATTTATGTCTTATTTTAATCTGAAATCTAAAGATTTATTAAATCCAACATTACAATCCTTGAAGGATTTGGGTGGCTCTGCAAATTCTAATGAAATCGAAGAGAAATTAATAGAAATTTTGAAATTAACTGAAAATCAGATCAACGATATTCACAAAGGTTCTAGAACAAAATTGAACTATCATCTTGCATGGGCAAAAAATAATTTGAAGAATTATGGAGTAATTGAGAATTCTTCAAGAGGTATTTGGTCATTAACGGAAAAGGGAAATCAAGAAAAAAAATTAGAAGTTGAGAAATTATTAAAAACTGTTTTAGAAAAAAATATCAAAAAAAAGTATGGTTTAAATGACGCCAACGATATCGAAGATGAAATAATAACATCTCAGAATAATGAAATCAATGAAATTAAATGGGAAGACGAATTGTTAGAAATCATTAAAAACATTTCTCCTAATTCATTTGAAAGATTGTGTCAAAGGTTATTAAGGGAATTAGGCTTCGTAGATGTTAAAGTAACTGGTAAAGTTGGTGATGGTGGTATCGATGGAAGCGGAATTATAAAAATAAATGGAACTTTATCTTTCCACGTTGTATTTCAAGCTAAAAGATTTGGAAAAAGTGTTTCATCATCTGTAATCAGAGATTTTAGAGGCGCAATGGTTGGAAGAGCAGATAAAGGATTAGTCATGACAACCGGAACTTTTACAAGAGCTGCTATTTTAGAAGCTCGGAGGGATGGAGCGCCTAATATCGATTTAGTTGACGGAGTTGATTTTGTGAAAAAATTGAAATATTTGAATTTAGGCGTTGAAGTTGAACAAATAGAGAAAATACACATTAAAAAAGAATGGTTTAACAATTTGTAAATTATGGCAATAGTAAATCCAATATTAAAAATAGAAGTTCAAGATTATTATGATTTCTGCAATAAATTTAAAATTAATACAAATTTAC
The DNA here is from genome assembly GCA_009885535.1 of Chitinophagaceae bacterium. Lineage (GTDB taxonomy): Bacteria > Bacteroidota > Bacteroidia > Chitinophagales > Chitinophagaceae > Ferruginibacter. The sequence continues at coordinate 4,858 of VFKL01000200.1, forward strand.
TTGCAGGAGAAGATGGCGCTGACGAAGAGTTAATTAATAGGGAATTGAACAAAAATGAATCACAAAATTGGATTATAAACTTCATTGACAATAATAGTGATGGCTATTTTTTACTTCAATTATTAAAATATTAGGTTTTAATTAATGTGTATTTTAGAATTCATAAATGAATTGCAATTTCAAACTTGCATATTTTGATGAACTAAACAAGATTCAAAATTCATAATTGATAGAGTATTTTACAAGATTTTTTTTTGAGATACTGTATTAGCAATTTCAGCCCATATCTTCTCCTCTCAACCCCAATCATGCAAACCATATAAACCACTTCGGATAATTTAACCGAAATTGCACCCTTAATTACAAATCCTCATTTTTAATGAAAATTTTATTCCATTATTTAAAGCCACTGAAATGGCTGGTTGCACTTACTTTATTTTTGGCCAGTATCAACATTGGTTTCTCATTGATTGACCCCATTTTATTGGGTAAGTTGGTAAATCTTGCCGGCGATTTTCAAAACAAATCAATTCATTTCGATAGCAATAACTTTTTTTGGGGATATGATCACATTGAAAGAAAAGGGAAACCATATCTCCAATTGGGCGTTTTTTATATTTTATTGTTCTCGATTTCCGTTGCAATGGTGAGCAGAATCGCAAAAGCATTTCAAGATTATTTTTTAAACCTGACTATTCAAAAATTTGGTGCAAAGGTTTTTACAGACGGTTTACAACACGCCATGAAATTGCCTTATCAAGAATTTGAAGACCAACGAAGCGGTGAAACTTTATCTATTTTAACTAAAGTAAGATCTGATGTAGAAAAATTCATGATTAATTTCATCAACATTCTATTTGGTATTATTATCGGAATTGTTTTCGTTTTTGTATATGCAGCGATTTTTATCAACTGGCGAATTCCGGTGGCGTATTTAATTGGCATTGGCGTACTTACTTTAATTACCAATAAGCTATCCAAAAAAATTAAGGCGATACAAAAAAATATCGTTGGCGAAACAACAGCGCTTGCTGGCTCTACAACCGAATCCTTAAGAAATATTGAATTGGTAAAAAGTTTGGGACTTACCAATCAAGAGGTTGAACGGTTAAATAAAAACACGTATAAAATTTTAGGACTTGAATTAAAAAAAGTAAAAAGAATTCGAAGCATCAGTTTTGTTCAGGGTACCTTGGTAAACACATTGCGCCAAGTGATTTTATTTATTTTGATGTGGTTGATATTCAGAGACGAAATGGATGCGGGACAATTGGTAACGATGCAAATATTTTCATTTTTTGTATTTGGTCCATTGCAAGAAATAGGCAATATTTTATTGTCGTATCGAGAGGCAGAAGCATCATTAATCAATTTTGACAAGTTGATGAAAAAGGCGCCAGAATCTGAACCATTGAATCCCAAAAAATTAGGTGCTGTAGAAACGCTTTCTTTCAACAATGTTAGTTTCAAGCATCAAACAGCTTCGCACAAAGCCATTGACGGAATTAGTTTTGATGTGAAACTTGGAGAAACCATTGCCTTTGTTGGTCCGAGTGGAAGCGGAAAATCTACACTAATGAAATTGCTTGTAGGATTATATCGCCCAGCAGAAGGCCAGATTTTTTACAATGGCTTGAATGAAACCGAAATTTTATTCGATGATTTAAGAAACCAAATTGGTTTTGTAACACAAGACACCAATCTTTTTAGTGGAAGCATCAGAGAAAATTTAATGTTTGCAAATCCTACGGCAACAGAAGATGATTTAAACGAAGCGTTAAGAAAATCAGCATGTACATATTTATTGTCTCGAGCAGAAAAAGGGTTGGATACAATGATTGGCGAAGGTGGATTAAAATTAAGCGGCGGTGAAAAACAACGTATATCAATTGCACGCGCATTACTAAGAAAGCCAAGGGTATTGATTTTTGACGAAGCTACATCCGCATTGGATTCGCTTACTGAAGAAGAAATAACCAATACCATCATTGATATTTCAACAGCTAAAGATCAAATAACGATATTAATAGCGCATCGTTTAAGTACAATAATGCATGCGGACAGAATCTACGTTTTGGAAAAAGGGGATGTAGTGGAAACGGGAACGCATCAAAATCTAAATGAAGAAAAAGGTTTGTATTATGCCATGTGGCGTCAGCAAATTGGTGAAAGAAAAAAGATATCAAATCTTTAATGATGCAACGTAAGTAACAAATAGAAATTTCTATTTAATTTAAAAATTACCCTATGGAAAATAGAAAGCAATCAACACCCAATTATTTCCTCAGTATTTTTAAAATGCGTTGCCCAAGATGTAGACAGGGAAAAATGTTTAAAGATGCCAATGCTTACCGAAAAATCTCTTTGAAACACATTTTTGATATGTACGATAATTGTCCGGTTTGCAATCAAAAATATGATATGGAGCCTGGCTTTTGGTACGGAACCGGTTATGTGAGTTATGCATTAGCAGTTGCCATATCAACCAGCACTTTCGTAGCTTGGTGGGTGTTGATTGGTGTTTCAACAGAAGACAATAGAATCTTTTATTGGCTTGCTACTAATTCAGTTGCGCTGGTTGTTTTACAACCTTGGATGATGCGCTTAAGCAGGGTAATTTATATGCGTTTTTTTGTAGGCTTTGATAAAGATTACGAACAACATAAGCCAAAGGAGTTTGAATAATGGGTATGATTTAAACGTTTTTAGAATTAAAGGATACAATTCAATAAACATTAAAAATGGACATATTCAATTGGATATTCGTTCACCTAAAGAAATACTTAATAATGAATAAAACAACCAAAATAATAAAAGAGTTTGATACAGTGAGATTTTTTCGAGAAGTCAAAGAGAAAATTGCAAAGGAGACCCAAGGAATGACATTTGCCGAACTTAAAGCTTATTTAAATTGCAGAAAAATAAAACATTTAAGATAAAGCATTAACATAAAAAAATACAAATTAATTCTTTAAAAGCTATTCTTTAAAGTGTATAAACAAGCTCTAAATCTTAAAACTCAACGGCACCAATATCTTCAAACCGAAATTCCGACCAACATTAAACACGCCATTTCTACCACTTGCAATATTTGTAGGTGCGTATTTTAAACGGCTTAAATGATTTTGATAAGCTACATCCCCCAGATTACTTACTGTAAAATAAAAGGCAAATAGTTTATTGTTTTTCTTCGAAAAGATTTCCGAACCCATGCCTGCATTAATTAACGTATATCCATTTGTGGCTGTTTCTGTATTGTAGGCTGTAAAAGGATTAGATTGCTTGAATGTATTGTCGATTTCTAACTTGATGTAGTTGTTTCTAAAATGAGTATTTATTTTTTTGACATCTGCTCTAAACTCAGTCAGCAATTTGGGCGCAGGAATAAATGGTAAGTTTTTGCTTCCTTCAATGGCGTTTTTAAAAACTCCTGAAACATAAGAAAAAGTGTTTTCAATATGCAACCAATCTAAAGGATGCGGATGTAAATCCAACGTAAATTCAATGCCCGCAAGGTTTACTTGCTGTTGGTCAAATTTAAAAGCTTGAAGCGTATTTCCATCGACTTCAATTAATGAATCACTACCCGAATTGTTTTG
>VFKL01000122.1 GCA_009885535.1 Chitinophagaceae bacterium
GCGTTTACAATAACTTGAATATTTACATCATTACTTCCACATACCACCAATGAAGCACCTTTTGACTTCATCAATTCTGTAGCTGCTTTATCGATACCTGCTTTTAATTGAACATCAGCAATTGAAGGTGCAGAAACTGCCCCACCTAATTTTGCCAAAATCGCCAATGCAACCGCACCAGTTTCTGATGGTTTATGTGTATATCTATCATCGGCGTTACTACCTGTTAAGCTCAACATGCTTTCGAAATGAAAGTGACGACTTAATGTAGGTTTTTCACCAGTAATTTTTCTGTTTGATGCGTATTGTTTGCTGAATTCAACTGGACTTAACCAAGTACCTAAAAAGTCAGCACCTAAACTCACGATTGTTTTTGCATTGTCAAAACGATAATCAGGCATTGCCTTTTTACCATAACAAGCTTCGTTGGCCATCATCATTCCACTGTAACTTACCTCATCGTATTGAACGTGTTGGCTACCCGGATGTTTGGCTAAAAAATTATTGATGATTTGTAAAGTCGTTGGAGAACTAATGGTTGAGGTTAATAATACTACGGGTTTGTTACCAATTGAGCCCATTGCATTTGTAACCATGCTATCAAAAGCATCAAAAGAGCTGACTTCTTTAAAATCGTTACCTGATTTTTGTAAAGGATGACGTAAACGTGTAGTATCGTATAAATCCAAAACAGAAGCCTGAGCTTGAGCGTTGGTTCCACCTTTTGTAATAGATGATAAATCGTTTCCTTCTATTTTAATTGGACGGCCATCTCTTTGTTTAACGATTACGCTGATTGCATCTCCGCCATTAATATACGTAGAGGCATAATAGTTGGGAACCCCTGGAATAACATTTTCCGGTTTTTGTAAATATGGAATTGATGTACGAACAGGCATTTCGCAACTTGCAGCAATAGTAGCCGCAGCTGTACTGAAACCTAAGTATTTTAAGAAATCTCTTCTTGGCGTTTTCCCTAAGGTTAACCCTTCTTTAGATAACTCTTCAATAGGAAGTAAATCTTCTTTGAATTCTTTTTCAGCAGCATCTTTATACGCCTCTGTTTGATTTAATTCCCCGAAATTCTGCCAATATTTATTATTACTCATAGTTTATAATTCTAAAAATTCGGTAATGTGCTATTTAAACAACCCAATACAAACAAATACTAATAGTGACATTTCTGGCACTCTGTTCCACCAATTTTTTCTACGGTTACGCTATCCAATTTGTGATTTTTAATATCTGTATGGAATTTCTCGTAAATGCTATAGAATTTATTTCCTTCTTTGGTTTCTTTGTTGTAGAAATCCACTTTGCTTTCGCGGTGGCAATTGATACACCATCCCATGCTCAAATCTGAAAATTGTTTTACTTCACCCATTTCTTGTATGTTACCATGACAAGTTTGACAATTTTGTTTTCCAACTTTTACGTGTTGGCTATGGTTGAAGTAAACGTGATCAGGTAAGTTGTGGATTTTCACCCAAGGAATAGCGTGAGCACCATCTGGAACGCCATCTTTATTGTTATCCGGGTTGTATTCATTTTTTTCAGAATTCCAACCTGCATAGCTGTATAGTTTTTGAATCTCAGCGTTTGCATCCAATGTTTTTCCATCCTCTTTTATAATTGGTTCACCTTTGTATTCTTTAATCGCCATGTGACAATTCATACAAACGTTTACAGAAGGAATTCCTGAATGCTTGCTGTCTTGTGCACTTCCGTGACAATACAAACAACTGATTTGATTGGTTCCTGCATGCACTTTATGAGAATAATAAATTGGTTGTTCTGGTTGATAATTTTTCATTCTGCCCAATTCGATAGCACCTGAAACAGTGTTGTAACCACCAATTGTAAATAAAACCAAAACACCAATCATTAAATACATTTTATTTCTATAAAACGGAACCGGTTCACCACGGTTAACGCCTTCTTTATCGTCGGTTAGTTTTCTTAAGTTGCCATTTACTTGTAATAAAATAAATGCTACTAGAGCAAGCGTAAGCGTAAGAATACCAAAAAGCAACGTGTTGTCTTCTCCAGAATCACTTCCTGCTCCAGCACCACCTGCCTGAGCAGTTGCAACTGGTGGCGTATAATCATCCACATATTTCATGATTGCATCAATCTCGTCTTTTTTAAGATTGGCAAATGCAGTCATTACAGTTGGTTTCCACTTTTCAAACAATTGTTTTGCATATGCATCAGATGCAATCATTTGTGCAGGATTGGCAACCCATTTGTACAGCCATTCTTTGTTTGGCTCTCTGTCGCTCCAGCCTTTAAGTGCCGGACCAGTATAATCCGCGTCTGGTTTATGGCAATTGGAACAATTTGCTTTGAATAGTGCTTCTCCGTCTGCAGCAAACGAAATATTTGAAGTTGCAAGTAGCACTACAAGAAGTAATCCTGTTAGTGCTTTGTTGATGAAAATTTTATAGAGACTCATAGTGTTATCGGGTCTAATTTGGGAAATGTCCTTTTTCGCAAGCAAAAGTAAGGTAGGTTGTTGACATTATATCAACATTTTTAAAAAAATTTTTTACTTTTTTACACTTAATTTTTTAAAATATTTATTTGATGAAAGTTTATTTGTCATAAAATTGTAAACAATTCAACAAAACATAAAACAATTGAAATTAAAGTTCAAAATAATTTTGTTTTGTGCAATTTTGCAACATGTTTAAAAAATTACAAGAACGCTGGAAAGTAAACATGTGGAACTTGTTGCTCATCCTTTTAACTTTTGCTTTAGGAGGTTCGGCTTGTGGTAAATTATCAGGCATCCTATTAAATCTTTGGAGCAACGACAAAACGTTTATATGGTGGGTGTTGTACATTATTTTGGTAACGATATTGTGGCCATTTTGTGTATTGTTAATCAGCATTCCACTTGGACAGTTTAGATTTTTTAAAAATTATATTCAACGAATAGCAAAAAAAATTGTTGGTAAAAAAATGAGTCAATCACTTGAAAATATACAAATAGCCATATTTGCAAGTGGAAACGGAACCAATGCTGAAAATATAATTTCCCATTTAAAAACAATTTCAAACTTACCCATTTCAGTTTCGCTGATTGTTACTGATAAAGAAAATGCAGGCATTCACGAAGTGGCATTAAAAAACAAGATTCCCATTTTTGTAATTCCAAAATCTGATATTAATATTGGTGACGAAATATTGAAGCATTTAAAAAATCATCAGATTGAATTTATTGTATTGGCTGGTTATTTAAAGAAAATCCCCACAAATATTTTACAAGCGTATGAGCGCAATGTAATTAATATACATCCAGCATTGTTGCCCAAATATGGTGGAAAAGGGATGTATGGAAGACATGTGCATGAAGCGGTTTTAGCAAATAAAGAATCAGAATCTGGCATAACCATTCATTATGTAGATGAGATTTACGATAATGGAGAAATTATCTTACAAGAAAAATGTAATGTGTTATCAACAGACACTGCAGAAACATTGGGAGAGAAAATACATCAGTTGGAGTATTTACATTATCCAAAAGTGATTGCTGATATTTTAGAATCAAAAATGAACGTTAAAAAAAACGATTAACCCAATTGATTAATTTTTCTGATTTAATATTGTTTGCTTTAAACTGAACATTTGAAATTTTTACTACTTACCATTTTACTGTTTAACCTATCTGCAAATGCACAGATGAAAATTACTGGAACTGTATTTGATGTGACTAAAGTAAATTATGTGTCTTATGTTCGGGTGGAAAGCAGTTCGGGAAAAGTAACTACAACAGATACTTTAGGAAAATATGAAATTGAGGTTTTTGAAAATGACTCGCTTACTTTTTTTTATAACAATAAGCCCACACAAAAATTTTCGGTAGCACAAATTATAAATCCGAATCAGTTTGATATTTCGTTACACATACAAGTAAATGGTAAATATAAAACGATGAAAGAAGTAACCGTTTTTTCGAAATCGTATACATTGGATTCGATAGAAAATAGGATGACATATCGCAACATTTACAATTTCACTAAGCCAGGCGTAAGTAGCACCATTTCGCCAGATGGAGTAGCTGGCGCTGATTTGAACGAGTTGATTAATATGTTTAGGTTTAGAAGAAACAAACGCATGTTGGCATTTCAAAAACGAATAACGGAGCAAGAGGAAGAGAAATACATACATTATAGATTTAGCAAAACAATAGTAAAACGCATAACAGGCTTGGTTTCTCCAGAGTTGGAGCAATTCATGAATATTTATAATCCTGGATTTGAGTTTTTAAAAAATGCGGATGAACTTATTTTTACGAATTACGTTATAGCATCTTATAAAGAATTTAAAAAAACGCAC
>VFKL01000203.1 GCA_009885535.1 Chitinophagaceae bacterium
TATGATAAATTAATTAGGTTCATTATCTTTGTGAAACCTAAGGGAACTCAAACTAGACAATCAAGCCCTCCTTTTGGCTGCTTGGTTTCTAAGGGGGTTTCCAAAGAGAAATAGAGAAGTAAAATACTTGATATACAGGAGTTTAAAGGTTATGGTTCATAATCCTCGCTCTCCGCATCATTTCATTCAAAGAAATCTAAAAGCGTCTAAATACATATTTAGGCGCTTTTTTGTTTTAGTCATATGCTTTCATTTTTACAGATATTAAGCGCGTTGGAGCAGCTTGAATTGTTGCAGCATTTTGAGATAAAGCAACAGCAACTAAGCCCTTTAGAACTGGCAAAATTGGAACAAAATAAGCGTCAGAGAGCAAGTAATACAAAAGAAAATCAAATTAAAAAGCCTAAAAGTGATTGGTAATGATTACAACTGCATACATCAATATTTGGAACAAACGAGTTGGGGCAATTGCTTGGGATAATAGCAATGGCTTGGCTTAGTTTGAATATGAACCTTCCTTTCTTGCTAATAATTGGGATTTAGCGCCGTTAAAAATGCCGATTTTCGGTGCAAATAAATTGTTTTTTTCCTTTTCTGAATTAAGAGGAACATCAAAAAAGCAGATGTAATTATTGACAAGGTAAATGCTGCTGTTGGCAAATGGAATGATTTTGCAGAACAAATAAAAGTAAAAAATGACTTAAAAGATGCGATTTCTAAAACCCTTTTGCTTTTATAGCAAAGGGTATGGTGGTAAAAAAATACGTATCAACATTCGGATATTTACGGATAAAAACGGATATTTTTTAAAACTGTTAGTTTTCAATTGAAAAATCTGGGTTTAAACGATGCCATTTTGTGTATACCTTTTAGAGCCCTTACCTGTTAGCTATTTTCAATTAGATTTAATAATTCAATGTTAGTCCAAACCCAAGCCCCATATCGCTATCGTAATGTGTTCTGACACTAAAATTTCTTTTGATAATGTATCTTAAACCTGCCATATATTCTTTATCTGTATTCCACATCAAATCCATTCTTATTCTTTTAGAAACAGGTATGTCCATTCGTTCAAATTGTAATCTGAAATTTCCATCTGTAAAAACTTCGGCTTGTGCTTTTATAAGCATTGGCATTGTATATTCTAATCCTGCACTAAAAACAGAACGTTCGTCTTTGGTGCTTCCTTGTCCAAAAAGGTTTTTTTCTGTTTCGCCATTTCCAATTTTTCTATACCTCCAATCGAAACCTATAAACGGCATTAGCCATTGCATTTTTCCAATATATCGACCAATATGGGTTTCTGTTTCGTAACCGTGCATATCATTATAACCCAATCGCCATTCTGTGCCAATGCGCCAACGTGTATTTCCAATCATTAAGTGTCCATCGTTTCCGTTGGTTGCAAAATCGTTTTCTATCATTAGATGAAATTTTCTATCATCGGCAAAAAGTTTGCGTTGTGCGCGTTTTGGATCTGGTATTTCGGGATTTACTTCTTTGTTTTCATAGGAAAAAACCCTCCCCATTCCTGCCATCATATGGTAAAGGATATGACAATGAAAAAACCAATCGCCCTCAACATTGGCGTTAAATTCAATTGTGTCAGTTTCCATCGGCATTATATCAATAATGTTTTTTAGTGGCGCGTAATCTCCTTGTCCGTTTAAAACCCTAAAATCGTGTCCGTGCAGATGCATTGGATGTCGCATCATTGAGCCGTTGTGCAACACCATTCTTACGTTTTCTCCTTTTTTGATTAGGATTTTATCAGCTTCTGAAACTACTTTATTGTCTAACGCCCAAACGTATCGGTTCATATTTCCTGTGAGCTCAAATTTCAATTCCTTTATTGGTGCATCTTTTGGAAGATTTGTTTTGGTTGGCGATTTTAACATTGCATAATTTAGGGTTGTAATATCTAATGGACGGACAGGCATTTTCATCTCATCCATTTTATTTGTTTTGTCTTTTGCTTCACCTGTGATTTCTGGATACATCACTACGTTCATATCCATTTTATTTAGGGACATTTGCATTCCCATATCATCCAAACTTCCGTTCATTTTAATCATTCCATTCATCATTTTCATTCCGTCAAAATATTTTAGTTTGGGCAAAGGCGCTGATAATTTTTTATTTCCTTCTCCTATAAATAATGATGCAGATTTCGTGCGGTCTTCGGAAGTTACAAGAAATTCATACGAAGTTTTGTTGGACGGAATATTTACAATTACATCGTAAGTTTCAGAAACGGCTATAATTAATCTATCTACTTCGATAGGTTCAACATCATTACCATCGTTGGCAACAACGGTTATTTTTCCGCCAGCATATGTAAGCCAAAAGTAGGTTGAAGCTCCTGCGTTTGATATTCGTAAACGAACTTTATCACCACCTTTGAACTGTGAAAGTTGACTTTCATTTTTACCATTCATGAGAAATTTATCATAATACACATCGCTCACGTCCATTGCATTCATTCGTTTCCATTCGTTGGTTAATTTGGTTTTAAAGTATCCACTTTTTATGGCTTCAAAATAACTTTGTGTAGAACCTTTTTTAATCGCAAACCAATCCGTTGCATTATGTAACATTCGGTGTACATTTTCGGGCTTGATATCTGTCCATTCACTCAAAATGATTGGGACGGTTGGCAAATCGTCAATTCCTTTTCTGAAAGTTGGGTCAGTTGTTTTTTTGAGCATTATAAAACTCCCATACATTCCAATTTGTTCCTGAAGCCCTGTGTGGCTGTGATACCAATGTGTTCCATGTTGGATTATTGGAAATTTATATAAAAATGTTGTGTGTGGCTTTATTGGCATTTGTGTCAAATTGGGTACACCATCATATTTATTGGGTAATATTAAACCATGCCAATGCATCGATGTTTCTTTGTTTAATTCGTTGTGTACATAAATTTCTGCAGTGTCTCCTTCGGTAAATGTGAGCATTGGCATTGGGATTTGTCCGTTTACTGAAATGGCGTGTTTTGGTTTGTTACCAAAAGTTACAACGGTGTCACGAACATACAAATCGTAGCGAACAATTGTTTGTGCCGATGTGCTCAATGAAAAAATTAATATTATAATTGATAATTTGATTTTCATGGCTTTATTTAAAAAAGAAACCATCATCAATTCATTTCATTGACATAATGACCAATAAATTGATGACAGCATCCATAAACCCGGATTTTGCAGTTGGAATCGTGATGAAAGGAAAAAAGGCAATAAAGACTGGTGTTTGAGCCGATTTTTTGGTCGAGAACATATTGAAATAGCCACATGAGTTTGCTCATACCAAACTAGAATGATAACAATGGCTATACCATGTGACCAAAATCAAACTACATTAACACATGAATTATGATAAGATCAAAAAATCAAGCAAAAGCTTGTATTTGCAGCATTTTTTTCTTGTAATAGAATTCAACTGCAAAATCTGGGTTATACTATTACTCATGTTTTTATGAATAATTTACAGCACAAACATTCAGAAGTTTATTATTTTTCTTTTTTAACCAATTCCATTCCACATTTTGGGCATTTACCCGGTTTATCGCTGGTAACTTCTGGGTGCATTGGACAAGTGTAATTCATTAATGCCATTTTTTTAGTTTTCTTAGTTTTCATTGTTTTGTTTATTTTATCCATACACATTTTTCCGCTCATTTCCATACAATCTCCGTTTTTCATCATCATTTTTGTACCATCTTTCATAGTATACTCGCCATTAGGCATACAAATTGTTCCATTTTTCATGGTCATTTCTTTATCCATAGGCATTGTTTTTCCATCAATCATCACCATCATTTTTCCATCTTTCATCATGCAACAATCTTTCATCATTGTAGATTTTTTTACTTTTTGCGCATTAGTATTTAAAGAAATTGCCATTAAAAAAAGTGTTAGAAATGAAATTGTTTTTGTTGAAATTAATTTTAATGTTTTCATTATAAATGTTTTGGTATTTTTCTTCAGTTCCGCTGTTGATCGGTCTTCAGTGTCGCTGTTGCCCGATTAATATTAAAAGTTTCAAACTTCTTATTTTTAATATTAAATGTATCTGATTTTAATCAGTCACTCAGTTGATCGGTCATCGTTCTATAAGTTGCCAGAGTTTTTACCAACAGTGATTTTTTTTGTAACAGAATGATTTTAACCCTGATTTTGCAGTTGGAATCGTGATGAAAGGGAAAAAGGCAATAAAGACGATTGTTTGAGTAGATTTTTTGGTCGAGAGCATATTGAAATATGATAAGATCAAAA
>VFKL01000030.1 GCA_009885535.1 Chitinophagaceae bacterium
ATATAGCACAGATGGAAAATTAATTAAACAACTTACTACAGGCAATTGGGAAGTAACCGAAGTTAAAGGGTTTGATGAAAAAGGAGAGAACTTGTTTTTTGTGTCAACGATTGTATCTCCCATTTCAAAAAACTTGTGCAACATTAATTTGAAAACCGGAAAACTAAGTACAATTACAGAAGGCGATCAAGTACACAATAATTCATATAGTACAGATGGCGCTTATGTTTTAGATAATTTTAGCAATCCCAATAATCCAAGAACAATTCAGTTAATTGAAACGAAATCTGGAAAGAAAAAAATATTGTTGACTGCATCAAATCCTTTATCAAATTATAAGCAAGGCGCGTTAAGTATTTTTACCATTAAAAATAATAAAGGCGATGATTTGTATTGCAGATTGTTTAAGCCAACAGATTTCGATAGTACCAGAAAATATCCAGTGATTGTATATTGGTATGGCGGTCCTCATGCACAAATGATTACCAATAGCTGGAATGGTGGGGCAGGAGATTATTGGTTTCAGTATATGGCTGAAAGAGGTTATGTAGTATTTACTTTAGATACAAGAGGAAGCTCAAATAGAGGTAAAGCTTTTGAACAAGAAATACACAGAAATGCTGGTAAATATCAAATGGAAGATTTGATGTCTGGTGTAAATTATTTAAACGAATTATCTTTCACCGATAAAAATAAAATGGGTTTATTTGGATGGAGTTATGGTGGTTTTATGACAATCGATTTTATGCTGAATCATCCTGGTGTTTTCAAAACAGCAGTTGCTGGCGGTCCGGTTACTGATTGGAAATTTTATGAAATCATGTACACAGAACGTTACATGGATTCGCCTCAAGAAAACCCTGATGGATTTGAGGCAACAGACTTAACGAAACAAATCGAAAAGCTTAAAGGAAAATTATTGTTGATTCATGGCATGCAAGACAATGTAGTAGTGATGCAGCATTCCGTAAATTTAGTGAAAGCCGCTGTGGATAAAGGTGTTCAGGTAGATTATATGATTTACCCAGGACACGAACATAATGTATTGGGAAAAGACAGGGCGCATTTGTACAAAAAAGTAACGGATTACTTCATGCAAAATTTAGCACAATAATGAACATACTAACCATCGATAATCTTTCCAAAAATTATGGTAAGATTCAGGCATTACAACAAGTAAGTTTTACTGTTCCAAAAGGCACAGTGTATGGAATTTTAGGACCTAACGGTAGTGGTAAAACGACGATGCTTGGCATTGTAATGGATGTACTAAAATCCTCTGGAGGTGGCTTCAAATTATTTGATGAAATGCCAAACGATTCACATCGAAAAAGAATGGGCACATTGCTTGAAACACCTAATTTTTATCATTATTTATCAGCGGTTCAAAATTTGAAAATTGCTGCAAAAATCAAGCAACGCGGTGAAGATGATATTGATCGCGTTATAGAAGTGGTAGGACTTGCGCAAAGAAAAAATTCGCCTTTTAGTTCGTATAGTTTAGGGATGAAACAACGCTTGGCTATTGGAAGTGCCTTATTGGGCAACCCGGAAGTGTTGGTTTTAGATGAACCTACAAATGGATTGGATCCTGTTGGTATTGCTGAAATTCGTTCGTTAATAATGTCATTAGCAAGTCAAGGCAAAACAATCATCATGGCGAGTCACATGCTTGACGAAGTAGAGAAAGTATGTACCCATGTCGCGATATTAAAATATGGCAAATTAATTGCCTCTGGCGATGTGAATGAGATTTTGGTAAATGAAGATGTAGTAGAACTCGCCGCATCAAATTTGGATGCATTGAAAAATATGTTGACATCGTTTCCTAATATTTTATCGCTTCAAATAAAAGATAAAGTAGTACAAATGAATTTACCGCAAGGCACCGCCAATATGGAATCTATTAATAAATTCTGTTTCGATAACAATATTGTTTTAACGCATTTGCAATTGAAAAAGAAAAGCTTAGAAACTAAATTTTTAGAACTCACCAATTAAAAATAAATCATGCTCGAACTACTTAAAATAGAATGGCTAAAATTAAAAAACTATAAAGCATTTTTAATCATTGGCATATTTTTCATCATTGGTATTTTTGTTACCAATTATATGGTGCTTACGGTGTTTAATAAAATGGTGGACAAAACAGAGGCCGGTATGTTGCTTGGTAAATTTATGCCGTATGATTTTAAACACGTTTGGCAAACCACCAGTTATACTTCTGGGTATATTTTAATTTTACCCGTAATGCTATTGATTATGTTGGTTACAAACGAGTTTACCTACAAAACCAATCGACAAAATATTATTGACGGCTTGAGTCGATTGGATTTCATTAACGTGAAGATTGTATTAGCAACATTATTCGCGGTGATTTCAACGATTTTTGTGGTTATAACAGGATTTGCACTTGCATCTACAACCGGAACAGAATTTTCTTTGCATGGTTTTTCTCAAGTAGGATACTTTTTTTTAAAGGCCATTTCCTATAATTTTTTTGCTGTTTTCTTATCTGTATTGATTAAGCGAACAGGCTTCGCTATTGGTGTTTATTTTATTTACATGAGTGCAGAAAATATTATTGCTCAATTATTGGACGTTTGGAGTATGAAAATAAAAGCCGATTCCAAATTAGATTTAGGAAGCCTTGGCAGTTACCTTCCGATGAATGCTTCAGATAGTCTTTTGTCGTTTCCGGAAAATCCATTTAAATCAATGGCTAAAAGCGCTTTCCCAACAGATTACCACTATCTCACCATTTCTATAGCCGTATTTTTTGTGGTTTTATTTTATTGGTTGAGTAGAAGAATTATTTTGACGAAAGATTTGTAAGCGCTTTTAATGCTGCATCTATGCTTGGGTAATAAAAAGTAAAACCAGTAGACTTTATTTTTTCACACGAAACGGTGGTGCTTTTTAATATTTCAATACTGCTTTCTCCAAGCATCAATTTTAAGATAAATGTTGGCACATGCATTGGAATAAAAAATCGACCCCTTAATAATTTTGCTAAAGTTAATGTAAGCGTTTTATTGCTAACAGGCATTGGTGCTACAGCATTGAAACTGCCAGATAATTTTGGATTTTCGATGGCATGAATAAACATTCGGCACAAGTCCTCAATATGAATCCAGCTTACCATTTGTTTGCCATTTCCTAATATTGCCGCAATGCCCATTTGAAGCGGTTTTTTGAATTCAACCAACGCCCCTCCGTCATTACTTAAAACAATTCCAGTTCTTAATTTACAAACCCGAATCCCCATAATTTCAGCGGTGGAAATACTTTCTTCCCATTGACGACAAGTAGTACCTAAAAAATCCACTTCAGCGGGATCCGTTTCCACAAATGCGTAATCTGCTTTTTTATCAGGGCCATACCAACCAATAGCTGATGAACTTACAATCGTTTTTACTTGATGATTTCCTTTTTTTAATGCATCTACCAACAATAAACTGCTTCTGGTTCTGCTCGATAAAATCTCTTTTTTATATGCGGATGTCCATCTTTTATCCACTACGCCTGCACCAGCAAGATGAATAATACAATCCGCTTTAGATATCGCTTCCATGTCAATGGTTTGATTGTCTACATCCCATAATGCGTAACTGATTTCTGGCGTATTTATTTTATTTTTTAATGACCTGCTTAGGATGATCACTTTGTAGTTTTTTTGTACCAACATTTTAGTTAATGTTTTGCCTACAAGTCCGGTTCCTCCTGTTATTAATATTGTTTGCATATTTTTTTTAAACAAATATTTAGTTATTTTGTTTGAATCAAGTTAACTCAAATTGATTTATTTTTTGGTGATGAAATAACTTGTTTAAATTGAATCATATTTCACTATTGGATAATTGATTAAGATTTCTTTGATTTTATGATTCTAACGTCTGTGTAAATTAACTGTGTAATTTATTATTATGTCAACAATAACTTTTTTGTTTATTCAAGTATCAAATTTTATTTCAAACATAAAATTTCGAATCGGAATTATTCTTTTATTGTCGGCGCAAATCACTTCTGCACAAAATGTATTGTTTTCCGAAGTTCAAAAAAAAGACAACAAGAATATCAAGTTTGAAATATTAGGCAAAGTCGAAGGTCATTATTTAGTGTATAAAAATATTGCAAGAACACATTTTCTATCTACCTATGATGCACAAATGCAGTTGATGGAAACCAATGTTTTAGATTTTTTACCAGAAAATCTTTTCGATATAGACTTTATTAGATATCCGGATTATTTTATTGTGCTATACCAATACCAAAAAAATAAAAGGGTTTTTTGTAATGCAGCAAAAGTGGATATTCACGGAAAATTAAAACAACCCATTTCTATTTTAAATTTTACAGACATTGGTTTCTTCGCCAATCAAAAAATATTTAAAACCGTTTTTAGCGAGGATAAACAGCAGATTCTTGTTTTTAAAAAAAATGTAAAAAATGACATTATTTTTCTAGAAGCAAAATTATATAATACCGCTTTTTCATTGATGGATTCGGTTTTTCAACAGTACGGGTTTAATGCGCGTAACGATAACTTTACAGATTGTTCAATTGACAATCTGGGTAATTTATATCTTATAAAAGAGAGTACAGCTTTTAATGGAGATAACATTAACAGTTTGGAATTATTTCAGCATCGATTTAATCAAATTGGTTTTATCAACATGCCAATAGATTTAACCGGTTATTTTGTTACTGGCTCATGCTTAAAAGTTGATAACATCAATAAGAAAATTTTAATTAATGCATTTTATTTAAGCGAAAAACAGGACATCGCAGAAGGCTTGTTTAGTGTCGTAATTGAACCTGAAAATTTTGTTATTGAAAAATCATTTTTCAATTTATTCTCAGAAGACATCAAAAAAAGTTTGCAATCAGAGAGATATAAAAATAACAATCAGCAAATAATATTATCTGAAAATATACTGCTCAAAAAAAATGGAAGTTTTATTTTGATGGCTGAAGATAATTATAAGGAATCGGTGTATAATAATAATCAGTTTAATAATTCAAACTATTATGATCCGAGCTCGGGTTACGCTTCAAATGACTATTATTTATACAACCAAAACTATAATAATTACAGATCATACAATTCATTCAACAACTCAAATGCTTTGCGGTATTATTATAAAGATATTGTGATGGTTGGTATTGGCGAAGATTTACAAATGGAATGGGTGAATCAAATTAAAAAAAATCAGGTAGACGTAGAGCAAGATAATTTTCTTTCGTTTACTACAATTAATTTGGGAACTCAAATTCAATATTTATTCATCGATAAAGATCCTCAACATGAAATAATAAGCATTCATGGATTGTTTTCAGATGGCTCGGTTAATAGATATCCTGCACTAAAAAGTCGCCAATTGGGATACGAATTCATGCCTCGATTGGCTAAGCAAGTGGGAAGTAAAGAATTGGTTATGCCTTATATTTATATGGGTAAAATTGGCTTCGCAAAAATTATTTTTTAAATTATTTTATATGTTTCAAATGCAATTTCATTAACTTCATTTTTATTAACCTTCATTAAACATAAATTGTGATAGGCAGTTTTAAAGCCAATAATCCCCGAAATAATTTTTTGTTGCTGTTGTATGGTTTGGCATTAAACTGGCCATTATTTTTTAGGGCAGCCCCTGTAGTAATAAACAATAATGATACTTTTTTATATCAATATTTATTTGGCATTTTCAATAGGTTTGCAAACAATTCAATCATTGGCTTCGTAGCATTTTTCATCCTTTTTCTACAAGCTGTAATTTTAAATAAGATAGCTACAGACCAAAAACTATTTCAACGAAATAACTATCTCACTGGAATGAGTTTTTTGTTGATTACTTCTATTTTTCACATCGGATTTAGTTCAGCATTGGTTTCTGTAAGTTTATTAATATGGATTTTGTCTATATTATTTAATTTGTCTAATCAAGGGAACCCCAAAAAAAATATTTTCAATTTAGGACTATTAACGGGTTTTGCTATTTTAATATTTTTTCCAACATTTTTATTTGCGTTTGTTGTATTATTCGGATTATTAATATTCCGACCTTTTAGAATTCAAGAGTGGTTTATCGTGATTTTAGGAATCATTACACCTTTTTATTTTGTAATCGCTCTTGGTTTTTTATTGGATAAATTTGAAATCTTACACTTCCCCAATCTTTATTTTATAATTCCAAAGTTTCATTTATCAGTTTTCGAAATTAGTAGTTTATGTTTAACACTACTTTTTACCATTATTGGATTTATATTCACCCAATCTAATATGCGAAAATTATTGGTTCAATCTCGAAATTGTTGGACAATTGTAACGGCTTTTTTATTTTTCGCTCTATTTATTCCATTTTTAAATAAAACACCTCAATTTTATTTCACCTTATTTTGTTTTGTTCCAGCTTCCATTTTTGTTGCTTCTACTTTTTATTATCCAGAAAAAAAATGGTTTATAAATTTATCACATTGGGCATTAATTGTATTATCCGCTATAAATGGATATTTTTTTATTTTTCATTAAGCCCTAAGCTGTAAATTTGCGATATTATTCAACAAGCAAAACCTCAATAAATGAAATTTGGTGTAGTTATTTTCCCTGGTTCCAACTGTGATAGAGATATGGTAGAAGCATTGAGAACTGATCTTAAACAAGAAGTAATCGAATTATGGCATAAAGACAATGACATTAGCATGTTTACAAATGACGATTGTATTGTATTGCCTGGCGGGTTTAGTTTTGGCGATTATTTAAGATGTGGTGCTATTGCAAAATTTAGTCCGATGATGCAAGCTGTTATTGAGTTTGCGCATCAAGGCGGAAAAGTGCTTGGCGTTTGTAATGGCTTTCAAATTTTGTGCGAAAGTGGTTTATTGCCTGGCGTGTTACTGAAAAATGCCAATCAGCAGTTTATCTGTAAAAACGTTTACCTGAAACCAACGAATTCAGGTGATAGTAATGCACTTAAAATTCCAATTGCACATGGCGAAGGAAGATATTATGCCAATGATGAAACAATAGACAATTTGGTTAAAAACAATCAGGTTATTTATACTTATTGTGATGAAAATGGTGAGGTTACATCAACAAGCAATCCTAATGGAGCAGCACAAAACATTGCGGGTATTTGCAACGAAAACAGAAATGTTTTTGGTATGATGCCTCATCCGGAGCGTGTTTGCAACTCAAGTCTTGGAAATAACGACGGTAAAATAATATTCAAACAATTATTTGGAATTGGATAATTAACAAAATTTATTAGAGGTTAGAAAACGAGAGTTCTATTTTTATAAAAAATTAATACAAAATGAAAAAATTTGGATGCGTTGCATTATTAATGCTATTTTTTTCAGGAATTGGATTTGCTCAAATTGAAAATCCGGTTACCTGGAATTTTACAGCAACTAATACAGGCGCGAAGCAATACGATTTACATATGACCGCAACTGTAACGGGTAATTGGCATATTTACGCACAGGTTTGTGGCGAAGGTCCAGAACCAACTACGTTCAGTTTTACCAAAAATCCACTAATTAAATTGGTGGGAAAAATAAAAGAAGTAGGGAAATTGGAAACGTCTTACGATCCAAATTTCAAATCCACATTAAAATTCTATAGCAATAATGTTGATTTTGTGCAAAAAGTTACCGTTAAATCATCAGCAAATACAACATTAAAAGGAACCGTTTTATATATGGTTTGCAACGATAAAAGATGTTTACCGCCTAAAGAAATTCCATTCAACATAAAACTTGCATCTAAATAAACATAAAACCCAGATTTTTCAGTTGAAATCTATTACAAGAAAAAAATGTTGCAAATACAAGCGTTTGTTTGATTTTTTGACCTTAACATATTTCAATATGCTCTCGACCAAAAAATCGGCTCAAACACTCGTATTTATTGCCTTTTTTCCTTTCATCACTATTCCAACTGCAAAATCCGGGTTAAATTTGTTAATCCCGATAACCTCGGGATTTTTTTATGATTATTGCCATTTGCTCAACAAAAAACATATCAAAATTGGGCAAATCATGAGACCGAATTTTTTAAAATACTATATTGACAAATGAAAAATCAAAACGCTTTCTCCCAAGTTTTACTTTGTACGCTGACTTTTATTTTAATTGGTATGCAATCATTTGCCCAAGATTCAACTGTAGTGAAGTGGACGCATCAGTTTAAAAAAATAAATGAAAAACAAATAGAAGTCACGTTAAAAGGCAGCATTTCAAAAGATTGGCATTTGTATAAAGCAGACGCAAACGAAGGATTAAGTGGAATAATGATATCAATAAAAGATTCAAGTGCAAAACTGCAAATCCCAAAAATAAATGCTACTGAAAAGAAAATAAAAGATAAGGTTTTTGAAGACGCTGAAAAAACGGTGTATGAGAATGAAATTGAAATCATTCAAAAGCTTCAATTTACAGGAAAGCAACCAGATGCTATAAAATTAGTTATGGCGTATGAATTGGGAAAAGATCTGGATTTTATAACTGAAGAACATCCCGAAAAAATTGTACTTAATGAAAATGTTAATCAAGAATCTAATGCAAGAATTTTAATTCCTACAATTGATATTCAACATCCCAAAAACAATTGTGGCATTACATCTACCAACAACAACGAAACCAAATCAAAAAGTTTATCCAGTTTGTTTTTAATTGGTTTCTTAGGTGGGTTAATTGCTTTGCTTACGCCTTGCGTGTTTCCAATGATTCCACTTACCGTTTCATTTTTTACAAAGAAAGCAACATCAAAAAAATCAGGCATCTTCAATGCATTTTTGTATGGTTTTTTTATTTTTATTATCTACATTTTATTGAGTTTGCCCTTTCATTTTTTAGACAGCGTAAACCCTGAGTTTTTAAATAACATTTCTACAAACGTTTATTTAAATGTGTTCTTCTTTGTAATCTTCATATTTTTTGCCTTATCGTTTTTTGGTTTTTATGAAATCAGCTTGCCTGCTTCATTGTCGAGTGGGGCAGATAGTAAAGCAGGAGCTGGAAATATCTTTGGAATTTTCTTTATGGCATTAACCCTTGCATTGGTTTCATTTTCATGTACTGGCCCAATTTTAGGCTCATTGCTTGCAGGCTCATTGGCTTCAGATGGGGGAGCTATGCAATTAACTTTTGGAATGGGTGGTTTCGGACTCGCATTGGCGTTGCCTTTTGCCTTGTTTGCGTTATTTCCAAATTGGTTGCAATCCCTACCTAAATCTGGCGGTTGGTTAAATACGGTGAAAGTTGTTTTGGGATTTTTAGAACTGGCATTGGCGTTTAAGTTTTTATCAAATGCAGATATGGTAAAGCATTGGGGCCTTTTAAAACGTGAAATATTCATTGGCATTTGGATATTAATTGGAACTGGACTTTCGTTATATCTTTTTGGAAAAATAAGATTCAGCCACGATTCACCTAACCAAAAAATCTCTTTAAGCAGAAAATTATTTGCATCTTTTATTTTACTGATAACTATTTATTTAATTCCTGGAGTTACCAATACGAGCTATGCCAATTTGAAATTAATCAGCGGATTTCCACCGCCTTTGTATTACAGCGTGTATCAAAAAGAATCAGAATGCGTTTTGGGATTACATTGTTCTAAAAACTATGAGGAAGGTTTGAAAATGGCAAAAGCGGAAAACAAACCATTATTGATTGATTTTACTGGATATGCCTGTGTAAACTGTAGACGTATGGAAGAAAACGTGTGGAGTGAACCCGATGTATATAAATTAATGAGCGAAAAATTTGTAGTGGTTTCGCTTTATGTTGATGATAAGAAAGCCCTGCCTGTATCTCAACAATTTACTTACAAAACAAAAGAAGGTGCCAATAAGGATATCAATACTTACGGTGATTTGTGGGCTACATTTGAAACTGAAAATTTCGCCAATAATGCGCAACCACTATATGCTATTATTGATACAAATGAGGTTTTATTAAACAGTCCGGTTGGATATACCCCTGATAAAAATGAATATTTACGTTGGTTGAACTGCGGATTAAGCACATTTCAAAAAAAATAACAATGCTTCTTTATTCAGCGAGTTCCATTTTTCTTCAAGAAGTTGTTTTAAACTCAAAATGAATTTTGTTTCTGGTGAAATAGCGCATAAAACAAGTAAACCTTTGAAACGGTTGAATGGAATATTTTATTTATAGCCCACGGTTTAAACCGTGGGTTAAAGAGTTTTTTGTAAGAGGTAATGGTTTCAACCATTTATTTTTTAATGTGGTCCAAAAAAAATAGCAATTCCCAATAAAGAGAATTGCTATTCAAAATGAAAACTATTTTTATATTATAAAGCGATTTGTTTTTCTGTCATCATTTTACGAAGGTTAATTAAACCATAACGCATTCTACCTAAAGCTGTGTTGATGCTGCAGTTTGTTAAATCTGCGATTTCTTTAAAGCTTAAATCAGCATAATTTCTTAAGATGATTACTTCGCGTTGATCTTCTGGAAGTAAATCAACCATTCTTCTGATTTTATCATGACTTTGATTAGCCATAATCTTTTGATCAGCACCAGCTTCAGAGAAGTTTAATACTTCAAAAATGTCGTGGTCATCACTTGTTTTGATACTTGGACTACGTTTTACTTTTCTGAAATGATCAACACACATGTTGTGCGCGATACGCATTGCCCATGGTAAGAATTTCCCTTCATCTGTGTAACGACCGCCTTTTAAAGTGTCGATGATACGGATAAATACATCTTGGAAAATGTCTTCAGCCAAGTACTTGTCTTTTACCAACAAATAAATAGATGTGAAAATTTTGTCTTTGTAACGCTCAACTAAAACGTTCATTGCATTTGAGTTTCCGTTCATGTAAGAACGAACTAATTCTTGGTCGGTTAATGTAGAAAGATTTTTCATTTTTTTTGTTTTTATTGGTTTAGGATATTGGGTTTTTATGATTTCAAACATGGAGAAAAATAACCGTAATTATTTTTCGTTTGCTCTCAATCACAAAGTAAAAGTAGAGGTAAAATTTTAGCATCAAAATATTTTTTAAGCTTTTTTTTGCAAAACTCAAAAATCGAGTACTAGTGCTCGGAAACCATGCGTATATCTACTTAGTAGTTTTTTCATACCACGTAAATTTATCAGTATTAACCACATTCTTAGCTTATTTTTGCCTAATTATATGGAAAAGATAAAATCAAAAAAATCAGTAGATATTCTTTCAAAAAAGGATAATGATATACATATTCATGGTGCACGTGTGCATAATTTAAAGAACATAACGGTTACCATACCACGAAACAAATTGATAGTAGTAACAGGTGTTTCCGGCTCCGGAAAATCATCATTAACTATTGATACTTTATTCGCAGAAGGGCAGCGCAGATATGCAGAAAGTTTAAGTTCTTATGCACGTCAATTTATGCAACGCATGAATAAACCTGATGTAGATTATATAATTGGTTTATGTCCAGCTATTGCTATTGAACAAAAAGTTATTTCGCGTACACCCAGAAGTACGGTTGGTAGCATGACCGAATTGTATGATTATTTAAGATTGCTTTTTGCACGAATAGGAAAAACCATTTCTCCAGTAAGCGGAAGAGAAGTTAAAAAAGATGATGTAACTGATGTAGTTAAATTTTTACAAGGATTGAATAATGGACAGAAGATTTTAATTCTTGTACCGTTTAAAATCCAAGCCAATAGAGATGTAAAAGAAGAACTAAATATTTTATTGCAAAAAGGATTTTCTCGTATTTACCACAATAAAGAAATCATTAGAATAGAAGATGTTTTAGAAAACAGTAAGCATCCCATTTACAAACAAAAAGATGCAGGCAAATCATTTTTATTAATTGACCGTTTAATTAAAAAAGATTTTGATGAGGATGATATCCACCGTATTTCAGATTCTGTAACTACAGCATTTTACGAAGGCGAAGGATCGTTAACGGTAGAAGTAGATGAAAAGAAATATACTTTCAGCAATAAGTTTGAATTAGATGGTATTACATTTGAAGAACCCGTGCCCAATTTATTTTCATTTAATAATCCTTACGGTGCTTGTCCAACCTGCGAAGGTTTTTCTCATGTGCTCGGCACTGATCCCGATTTAATTATTCCTAACAAACGTTTGAGTTTGTATGAAGATGCGGTTTCTCCTTGGAAAGGCGAAAAGCTCAGTAGTTGGAAAGATGCCTTTATTAGAGCTGCAAAACAATTTGATTTCCCAATTCACAAGCCAATAATGGATTTGTCTACAGAACAGCTAAACAATCTATGGAATGGCAATCAATATGTAAATGGCATCAATGATTTTTTCAAAGAGGTAGAACAAAATTTATATAAAGTTCAATATCGTGTTTTGTTGAGCAGATACCGTGGAAGAACAAAATGTCCTGATTGCGATGGATATAGACTGAGGAAAGAGGCTTTGTATATTCAAATAGAAAAAAAGCATATCGGCGAACTTTGTGAAATGCCTGTAAAGGATTTAATGAAATGGTTTGATCAAATTTCATTGAGTGATTATGACAACCAAGTAGCGAAGCGAATCTTGATTGAAGTTCATACGAGACTAAAAACATTGCTGGACGTAGGTTTGGGATATCTTACATTAAACCGTTTGGCCAATTCGCTAAGTGGTGGCGAAAGTCAGCGCATTCAATTAACCAGAAGTTTGGGCAGTAATTTAACCAACTCGCTATATATTTTAGACGAACCATCTATTGGCTTACATAGCAGAGATACAGAACGCTTGATTGGTGTTTTAAAATCGTTAAGAGATTTAGGCAATACGGTTGTGGTGGTAGAACATGATGAAATGATGATGCGCGAAGCTGATTATATTATTGATATGGGGCCATTAGCGAGCCATTTAGGCGGTGAAGTTGTAGCCGTTGGAGATTATGATGCCATCATCAAGGATAAAGAAAGTTTAACCGGAAAATATTTATCAGGAACCTATCAAATTGAGCCGCCAGCCAACTTACGTAAATGGACAAAAAGCATAACGGTTGAAGGTGCATGTGAAAATAATTTAAAAAATATAGATGTTACATTTCCGCTAAATGTAATCTGTGCAATTAGTGGGGTAAGTGGAAGTGGAAAAACAACCTTGGTAAAACAAATATTATTTCCAGCTTTAAAAAAGCTAAAAGGCGAAGGGTTGGATAAGCCAGGTTTGTTTAGGGGATTAAAAGGAGATGTAGATCACATCAAACAAATTGAAATGATTGACCAAAATCCAATTGGTAAATCGAGCAGAAGTAATCCGATAACTTATATTAAGGCATATGATGAAATACGTGATTTATATTCAAGACAACCGTTGAGTAAATTGCGTGGTTTTATGCCAAAACATTTTTCTTTTAACGTAGATGGGGGAAGATGTGATGCTTGTAAAGGAGAGGGCGAACAAATTGTAGAGATGCAGTTTTTAGCGGATGTGCATTTAGAGTGTGAAGTATGTGGCGGTAAAAAATTCAAAGAAGAAGTATTGGAAGTAAAGTACAACAACGTAAATATTTTTGAGTTATTGGAAATGAGCGTGGATCAGGCGATTGAGTTTTTTGGAAAGGATGAAAAAAATGCGGCTGTCATTGCAAAGGCCATACAACCTTTATCTGATGTAGGTTTGGGCTATGTAAAGCTCGGTCAATCGTCGAATACATTAAGTGGGGGAGAAGCTCAGCGGGTAAAATTGGCATCGTTTTTAGGCAAAGGAAAATCGCAAGGCAGCATACTTTTTATATTCGACGAGCCCACAACAGGATTACATTTTCATGACATCCAAAAATTGCTCAAATCATTTAATGCATTGGTAGATCAAGGTCATTCGATATTGGTAATAGAACACAATACCGATGTATTAAAATGTTGCGACTGGATTATTGATCTCGGTCCAGAAGCGGGCGACTTGGGCGGAAACCTTGTATTTTCAGGTACTCCAGCAGATTTAAAGAAAAGTAAAAAAGGAAATACGGGGAGGTTTATGTAGGGGTTTTATTGTTTATTGTTTGTGGTCTGTTGTTTGTTGTTTGAACTTGTTCGAAGGTCTAAGGTTTTACTCTTGTGATCTTATTGTCTTTAATAATTACAAGTTCGCTGTTCATTTTCTTTTTGAACTCAATTAATTTATCATAAACCTTATCCATTCCTTCTAGAATTTTAATTTGTGTTGGTGTAAATTTATGTTTTTCCATGATAGTAGTTTTTAAGTTGATTGAACTTCGGTTCGCTAAAAATATCTATTTCAGTATCTAAAGATTTTTTAGCAATCAAAATATGTTTTCCTTCAGAGTTGTCAAAAATCATAATTTCATCAGCGATTGGAAGATAAATTTCAAAAAGATTTTTTATTCCGTTAATATATCTTCGTTTAATAATTTCTGTTTCAATATTGTGTCCGCCTTCTAAAACTCTTGTTTTAACTCTTTCAATTGCTAACTCTACATTTTGCAACCAAAAGAATAAAACTGTAACACTATAGTTTTTGCTTTTCGCTTCTGCAATTTTTGATTTATAACTTTTTGTTGCTAATGTTGTTTCAAATGCGAAGTTTTTGTTTGTTTCTAAAAGTTCATTTATTCTTTTAATCATTATTCTTCCGGCCTCAAATGAAACTCTTTCTGGCTGAAAAGGGGATAATCCTTTTGCGATTTCATCTGCATTTACAAATTCTTTACAGTTCAATATTTCTGGTAATATTGTGAAAGAAGCTGTTGTTTTTCCAGCTCCATTGCAACCTGCAATTATGAAAAGATTCTTTTTCATGATTACAAAAGTAATTAATTCAATTTTTTAACTGATGTTTATTCGTTACGATTTTTTTAAAGTAAATAGTAGAAAAGTTCAATGACTATCCGCTATTCGGTGCATTGGGCATACCATGAATATGAAATAGCAACGTTTAAGAAGTTATGAAATAACATTTTACCATGTTTTCTTCTATTGAATTTATAA
>VFKL01000011.1 GCA_009885535.1 Chitinophagaceae bacterium
GTTTTTGAGGTTTTTGAGGTTTTTGAGGTTTTTGAGGTTTTTGAGGTTTTTGAGGTTTTTGAGGTTTTTGAGGTTTTTGAGTTTGGGGAAGTTGGTAGTGGATGAAGATTTTCAACCCTTACAAGACGTTGGGTGCTTCGTCTGCCGATGTTGGTGTTTTCACTAGTTATCAGAGTAGAGGTTTGAGAGGTTCAATAAGTTCAAAAGGTTGGAAATTCCGTTCAATTTCGAAATCCATTTCTTTATTCCTTATTTTTAATTTCTTATTCCTTATTTACTTCTAACACGAAGATCTTGAGATTCTAGGTAAAAAAGATTTTTCAAAACCTAAAAAATGCATTTATGGAAAACCCTTGAAACTTCCCCCTTGGGGGATTGAGGGGGCTGCCTTCTCAATCAACTCAAAATACGCCCCTTTTTTATCCAACAACTCCTGATGATTTCCCATCTCCTTTATTTCTCCGTTATCAAGCACCATGATATAATCGGCTTTGCGAATGGTGCTTAATCTATGCGCTATTATTATCGAAGTTCTACCTGCAATAATTTTATCAATGGCATGCTGAATCAATTGCTCCGTTTCAGTATCTACTGATGCGGTGGCCTCATCTAATATCAATATGCTTGGGTTGTACAAAATAGCGCGAACAAAAGAAAGCAATTGACGCTGGCCTACAGATAAGGTTGCGCCTCGCTCCATAATATTAAACGAATATCCACCTGGAAGTTTCATAATAAAATCGTGCAAATCAATCATCTTGGCGGCATGCTCCACTTCCGAAATCGTAATATCGGGATTCATCAATGTGATGTTGTCTAAAATAGAACTGCTAAATAAAAAAACATCTTGCAACACCACCGCGATTTGTTTTCTCAACGTTTCTAAATCTATTTTTTCTATTTCAATGCCATCTATTTTTATCTTTCCCCGATTGATGTGGTATAATCTATTTATCAAACTCACAATGGATGTTTTGCCACTTCCTGTATGTCCAACAATGGCAAGGGTTTTGCCAGCAGGCAATTTGAAACTAATGTCTTTTAGCACGTATTGGTCATCGTTATAGGCAAACCAAACCTTTTCAAATTCAACTTCACCCTTAAATTTCGCTTTTGACAATTGCGAATCTGATTCGTCAATTTTCATGTAATCATCATTGTCAATCACTTTGAATACCCTTTCGCAAGCGATTATGCCCATTTGCAACACATTGAATTTATCTGCAATCATGCGCAATGGTCGAAATAATAAATTCAAACACAAAATAAATGAGGTTACAATACCAGCTGTTTTTTGAGATTGTACAATGTCGAGGTGAAGCGATTTTTGTGCTGCCCACCAAACCAATAATCCAATGCTTACCGCTGATATCAATTCTACAAATGGAAAGAAAACGGAATACGCAAAAATGGCTTTGATGTTTGCATCTCTATGTGTTGCATTGATTTTATTGAATTTATTTTTTTCTGATTCCTCCGCTGCAAATGCTTGTATAACCGACATTCCAGAAATATGCTCTTGTACAAAAGCATTTAATTGGGCAACAGAATTCCTAACAATCACAAATGATTTATTTACCGATTCTTTAAAATAATAAGTCGCCACAATCATCAAAAAAAACGGCGCCAAACAAATCAATGTGATTTGCCAATCAGTATAAAACATGTAGGTTAACACCGCAATAATGGAAAGCATATCTGCAATTATGGGAATCAACCCATCACTAAAAATTTCATTTACGGCTTCGATATCATTAACCGTTCTGGTGGTTAATGTGCCAATGGGTGTTTTATCAAATTGAGATAAATTAAAGTTGATGATTTTTGAGTAAGTAGCCATGCGTAAATCTTTTACCACATGCTGACCAATCTTTGCGCTGCTGTATGTAAAATAATATCGAAGCGCAGATTCAAACATCAAAATCACTATTTGAATAATGGTTATTTCAATAATAAAAGCGCCCGGACCAAAAAGAAAAAATGCATCATTACCCGATTGGATTCCTTTGTTTAACGTAAGCTGAATCAGCATTGGTCGAAGTGGTGCTAAAATGGCAAGTACCACCGACATTAGCATTGATCCAATTAAAATACGCTTGTAAGGCATTGCAAAACCAAGCACCCTTTTAAGTTGTTCTATGTTGGAATTCTTTTTGGGAGAAGGCTTGTTGTCCATTTTTCAAAGTTAAACAGAAGTAGAATTAATCCGGGAACTAATCCCAATTAATAGCTTTCCATTTTTTTATTATATGCTTTTATGAAAATGGCGCCGAGGTTTTTGTATGGCGGAATATAGCTTTCCCAACTTTCTCGAATGGATTTATTTTTATCCTGATTAAATGTAGTAGATAATGAGCGCCACATGTCTTTCCAAACAATTTTATCGTTATTTATAAAAGATTGATTGAGGTAGTTCATGATGGGCCTATTGATATCGCCCGCTCCAATTTCTTTTGTAGAAATGATATGCGCATCAGGAGATGTTTCTAAAATCTTATTTAAATTTTTATACCCACCGCAAGAACCCAACAACACAATTTTTGCATTGAGTGGCATTCTCGCAATTGTTCCAGGCAACCAATAACTGTGCCCACGGTGAATTACAATATTGGGATAGATTTCATTTTCTTCAAGGTATTGATTCAAATGCACTTGCGCACTATCATCTAGGTTTGCATCATAATCCAAAGGCAAGTTAGCAAACACCCATACATTTCCTTTGATTGATTTGATTTCTACCCATTCTTTTTTACGAACAATTTTCCAATCTTTTGAAGGAAAAGAATTTAGGAAAGGCGGAAAAAATGCTTTACCATCTTCATCTCCATAAAAGAAAACCTGTTGTACAATCCTTGCACTATCATCTTCTAATTCGGATTTTTTAATTTCATAAATAGAAGGGATATCGGCAATTTCAGTAAGGTTAATGTGATTGGAACTGTCTTCAGATAAGAAAATATTTTTGAGCAAATAATAAATTAAAGCACCGTTTTCATTGTTGTCGTTGATGCATTCCGTTTCGTTATCTTCTATGTTTTCTAAAATGGTTTTTCGCAATGCGTTATTGTTGATACTGCTATACGAATCGGCCACATCGGTAGCATCTTCCAAACTTCCCGATTTATCCAAATTGGAAACGAATGCTTTCATTAACGAGGCAGAACTTTGCTTTGGCATGCATTTCAAAAAAGTATCTAATCTATTGAAATTCGCAATGATTTTTATAAACTTTTTAAAATGATCAAACTTTACAGAAAGCAATAAAGAATCGCATCGAGGTGTTGTACCCATACGCTGCAACATTCTATTGAAACTATGTTTGAAACTGGATGTATAAATATCATTCTCGCCCATTACAACCATGAAGTAAATGTCTATCGCATTCAACGAATCAATAGCTTTCATTCGTACATTTAAATTGGATTGTTCGTGAAGATTATTTATGGGCGTGATGAAATGCCTAACCGCTCTGTCTTTCAACACTTCTCTGAGTCCATTTGGCCCAAACATGGCAATAGGCGTATCTTTCGCTGGGGATGATATTCTTTTAAAATATTCGATTTCGGTTTTTACCAATAGCTTGTAATAGCCCACACTATCAAAATTATTTTCTCCATCACCAATATATTTTTGAATGTCGGCTGTTGATTTTTTTCCAGAAAGCAAGTCGTCTAAAAAAGGAAAATACATTAAGGCGTTTGGTGTTTGACTTAAGGTTGAAACCATTTTAACCAGCTTACTTTTATTTCGGTGGATGAGATTGCCTTCAGGCGTATTTAATGATTGTGCGTAAGTGTACAACTGCGACGGGTTGTATGCACAAGCTATATTAATTAAACTATCTGCAAAAGACTCATTTACATAAGGACGAATGGTAGACAGAATAACATCAGGATGCAATCCACAATATTTGAAATACACGATTTTTTGTGCTTCTTTGTAAGACTTGTTATCCGCAAAAACATTGGCATGAATTTTTGCAATGCTGTATGGCATGTCTTTTAATAGTGTTGGTAAACTATTTTCTACTTCTGCCGATTTTAAAATTTTTGTAAAATTATCGATGAGTTTTGGAAATTCACCTGATGTAATTTCCTTTTTTTTCCAGGCTAATCTAAAAAGTTTCAGTTCTGTTTCAATGTATCCTAAATAGCGAATTTTGTCGTTGTTTTTTTCAATGGCTTTGTTTTGTTCCACCCAGTTTTGTAGCTCGTCTATTTTACGAAACAACACATCAGAAATCCTCAAATTTACTTCTTCATTGTTTCCAACCCTTAACATATTGTCTACTTTACCATCAGCACGGTCACAAAGTTTCTGTTCGTTATTAATTTTATCATGAAAATATTGACGATAAACTGGGACGTTCGATGTATCTGCAAATGCCATTGCGGCAAATGATGTCAATGTAAATAAAACCAACAAAGTGAGGTTTTTAAAACTCATAATTCAAAACAATTAATGCAATTTACTCCTTCATCTTCAATAAACAGAAGTATAATATTAATAAAAATAAATTGCATTAACAATTTGATAATACCTTTATCATTTTTTAGTTAACTTATGGTGAATTAGTTATGTTAATTTTGTCATTATAAAAATGAAATTAGCTGCTTAGAAAATAGTCGTTCTAAAAAATAGCATTCAAAAAAACTGTGTCTTTAAAAGCTAAAACGCTCTATTCCGTTACATAAGCTAAGAATGACAAGAATATTAAAAGGGAAAAAAGGAAATCAAAATTTTGAACTACGGGACAAACAAGCTTTTAATAAGTTTTAATTTTTAATTTAATGATTAACATATGAAAAAAGTTTTAATTGCAGATGATGAACAGGATATTCTTGATATTCTGCAGTTTAATTTAGAAGCAGAAGGGTATATTGTTGAAACCGCAAGCAATGGTGTTGTAGCTATCGAAAAAGCAAAAACATTTCTACCCGATTTGATTATTTTGGATGTAATGATGCCTGGAAAAACAGGCATTGAAGTTTGTGGTATACTGAGAATGTTGCCTGCTTTTAAAACAACTTTAATTATTTTTTTAACGGCCATGAGTGATGATACTGCGGAGGTTAGGGGTTTGGAAATCGGGGCTGATGATTATCTAAAAAAACCAATTCGTCCGAAAGTACTTTTAAGTAAAGTAAATGCTTTATTTAGAAGGGTAACAAAAGAAATGGACAATAATATTAATCTTGGGGATCTTACTATAAACAGAGAAAATTTTAGTGTCCGTTTTAAAAATGAAGAAATAAATCTTGCTAGGAAAGAATTTGAATTGTTGTCACTATTGGCTTCAAAACCCAGCAAAGTATTTTTAAGAAATGAAATTTTAAATCAAATTTGGGGAACAGATGTAATTGTAGGAGACAGAACTATAGACGTTCACATCAGAAAAATTCGTCAAAAGCTTGATTTAGATTGTATCAAAACTGTAAAAGGAGTTGGTTACAAATTTGAACTTTAATTACTTTAACTTTACTATTTCAATGTTCGTACTTTTAATCCTTATTTTGTGATTATAAAACATGGGTATAAAGTAAAAGAATAATTGATGATGACTTCTCAAAAAAATATCACACCAAACTACCTATCTGCAATTTGTAGCGGGGTCATTTCATTTACCCTTTCTCTATTTATTTTCTTTTTAAAGCCAACATGGTGGGTGGGTGTTTTTGCGCTTATTTCGATATTTATTTTTTGTTTTTTTTTGATTAGATATGTTGTAAAACTTTTTATTCATCGACAAATAAAATTGATTTACAAATTAATTTCTCAAACCAAAGCCTCCAAACGAGAGGAGTTTTATTACAAAAATTTACTTCCACAAAAAAGCATCGAAGAGGTTAGAATTGATGTTCAAAATTGGGCGGATCAACGAAAAATGGAAATTCAAAAACTTCACGAAAACGAAGCATTTAGACGAGAGTTTTTGCAAAATCTAAGTCATGAATTAAAAACCCCGATTTTTTCAATACAAGGATATGTAGAAACCTTGCTCAGTGGTGCTTTAAGCAATCCTGATGTAAATATTAAGTTCTTAGAAAATACTTCGAAAAATATCGATCGGTTGGTGAATTTAGTAGATGACTTGGATGAAATTTCGAAATTGGAAAGCGGTGAACTCAAATTATCACAAATCAATTTTAATATACAAAATTTAATAAAAGAAGTGTATGATTCACTTTATTTGAAAGCAGCAGATAAGAAAATTTCATTAACGATAAAAAGAGGTTGCGAGTTGCCGATAAATGTGCATGCAGACAAAGAAAAAATCAGACAAGTATTGATTAATTTGGTTGACAATGCAATAAAATATGGTAAATCAAGTGGATTAATAGAAGCAGGGATTTACAAAGTAGAAGGAAAAAAAATTCTGATAGAAATTACCGATGATGGCTATGGGATAGCAGAAGAACACCGTTCAAGAATTTTCGAAAGATTTTATCGTACAGATTCTGCTCGTACCAGAAAAGTGGGTGGAAGTGGATTAGGACTTTCTATTTGTAAGCATATAATTGAAGCGCACAACGAATCCATTCATGTAAGAAGCACAGTTGACGTTGGTTCAACATTTGTTTTCGAATTGCCTGTATCCGTGAAACTGGGGTAAAGAAAAAGAGGTTTGGGAGGTTCAATGCGTTCAAAAGGCTGGGGATTTCGTTCACATAATAACTTCATTGTCACGAATATAATACGTTTGGGGTTGGGTGTTTGGGGTTTGGGGTTGGCAATACCAATTGGACCATTACAGATATCCAATCGGTATAAAACCATTAAACTTTAAACCCAAATTTTGCAGTTGAAATCGTGATGAAAGGGAAAAAGGCAATAAAGACGAGTGTTTGAGTAGATTTTTTGGTCGAGAGCATATTGAAATATGATAAGATCAAA
>VFKL01000199.1 GCA_009885535.1 Chitinophagaceae bacterium
CAGTTGAGAAATTTAATTCAGCTGGATATTTTAATGTAAAAAAAATATCTGGTGCTTTAAGTGAAGCAGAGTTGATAAAAGAAATCAAACAAGTACACATTTTAGGCATAAGAAGTAAAACCATGATCACTGAAAATGTGTTGAATGCTGCTACAAAATTACAAGCGATTGGATGTTTTTGTATTGGTGTTAATCAAGTGGATATCAAAGCAGCAACCCATTTGGGCATTGCTGTATTTAATGCGCCATATAGCAATACAAGAAGTGTAGCCGAATTGGTTATTGGAGCGTCAATTATGCTGGTTCGAAAAATAGTTGATAAAAACAAAGCAGCTCATGAAGGAATTTGGTTGAAAGATGCAACAGGATCTCATGAATTAAGAGGGAAAACCATTGGAATTATTGGTTATGGAAATATTGGTAGTCAGGTGAGTGTACTTTCTGAAGCGCTTGGCATGAAAGTTTTATTTTATGATGTTGAAACCAAATTGCCATTGGGAAATGCTTATGATAGCAAAACGTTGAAAGATTTGATGATGAATAGCGATGTAATTACGTTGCATGTGCCAGAATTAATTACAACAAAAAATTTAATCAATAAATCCAATCTTAAATTCTGTAAAAAAGGTGCTGTTTTAATAAATTATTCAAGAGGAGAGGTGATTGATATAAATGCGCTTAAAACAGCATTAGAATCTGGGCAACTTAGTGGTGCAGCAATTGATGTGTTTCCTATTGAGCCTGAAAAAAATGGAGAGGCTTTTGCTACACCGCTTCAAGGTTTATCTAATGTTATTTTAACCCCACACATAGGTGGTAGCACGCAAGAAGCTCAAGGCAATATAGGTGTTGATGTAAGTTCGAAACTATTTAATTATCTTGAAAAAGGAATTAGCACAGGATCTCACACCGTTCCACCATTGGCACTTCCTCCTCAAGAGGGGACACACCGCATTTTACACATCCATGATAATGTTCCTGGAGTTTTAAGTCAAATAAATGCGACTTTAAGCAAAAACAACATAAATATTGTAAGTCAATATCTAAAAACCAATGATGAGATAGGTTATGCTGTGCTGGATTTAGACAAAAACCTTAGTAAAAACGCTTTGGCATTACTAAAACAAGTGAAAAATACCATTAAGGTCAGAATGCTCTATTGATTGTTTTTAAACATAAAATAAAACAACCTCAAACATGGTTTTTTATTACATTTGGTAAATCATCTTCTTGCAATATGAAAATAATTTGTACTTTTTTTTTGTGTTTGCTATTTAAGTTTTCATTTTCACAGTTGGTTACGATTAATGGCAATTCAAATACAAGCAATGCCAGTTTAATCGGACAAAATTATTACCATGTTTCTGAGTCTATTTATTTAAATGCAGAAATTGGGAACAGTAATTTTTCTTCAAACGCTACAGCAATTAATGTTGTTTCTTTTAATTTTTCACAAATTGGGAATCCATCAACCATTAATAATTTAAAAATCTGGATGAAAAATATTTCATCCACGTTAGCATCTTTTTCTAATGGAACGTATTCTACTACTGGTTATACATTGGTTTTTAATGGTTCATTAAGTGCAAGCAACGTAGGTTGGAACGATATTAAATTATCAACTCCTTTTGTGAGAACAACAGGATCCAATTTACAGATATTAATAGAAAGATTAGATGGGGTTTTGCATACAGCTAATATTGGCTTTACTAATGGTTTTATTGCTTCGACAGCTAATGGAAACTCAAATAGCTTATCGGCTTTATCTTCAAGAAGAAATAATGGAACGAGTTCGCCCACTTCAACTACAAGTCTTGCTGTGACTGCGTTTCGTCCCGCCATTTCATTAAATCATAAATCCAATTATGACATTGCCGTAATAGAGATTATTCATCCAACTGTTTCATGTTATACCAGTTTTAAGGACATTCAAGTTCGAGTGGCTAATTTAGGAACAGATACCATTTTTCAAAATCAGGCAAGCATAACTTTAAAAACGGGAGGTGCAAATAGGAATGATTACACATTGAATAATCCCAATATTTTACTTCCAGGTGATTCAAGTTTAATTACTTTTTACAACGTTAATTTAACCAATGCAGGGAATAATATTGATACTTGCACTGTTTTTAAATCTGGCGATAACATTAATAATAACGACACTGTTTTTTCAAATACATTAACTTCCGCAACTATTAATACTTTTCCAATTATTGAAGATCTAGAATCAATTCCTGTTGCTTTTCCTTTTTTAGAGAAAATTCAAGGGAACAGACAGCTTTGGTCTATTCAAAATGGTAATTATAATAATACCGATCAAATTGTATCGCTCACACCTCGTGCATCTGGGAATAATTATTTTTTGTTTGATGCATATAGCGGTAGTAGTTCGGAAGGAACTGTAAGCAGACTTTACAGTAAATGCATCAATTTGCCTGGATTAACAACATCCGTAACATCCAGAAACATTAGTTTGAGTTTTTGGATGAGCCATGATAATACCAATTATACTGCTAACGATAGTTTATATGTAGTTATTTCCACAAATCAAGGTTTGACTTGGAATAGATTGTTGGGTATTCAACGCTCAGATGAATTGTTGACAGAACCAACATGGTTAAAGGATTCGGTGGATTTATCTATGTATGCCGGACAAACCATTCAACTTGGATATGAAGGAATAAGTTACTACGGTAATGCTTTTGGATTGGATGATATTGCAATAACTGTTAATCCATATTGTAGCAATCCAGTTACTGTTTTTGCTGGAAATAATACATCTGTATGTTCTAATAAAAATTACACATTAAGCTCTGGTAATCCTTCAATTGGAGGAGCAGCTTCCTCCGCCATTTGGAAAACTTCAGGAACGGGTACATTTTTGAATGGCAATATTTTTGGTACAGCATTGTCATATCAACCATCAGCACCAGATTCCATTTTAGGCTACGTAAATATCTCTTTGGTTTCAAATGGCTTGTCTAATATTGCTTGTGAAAATGATAGCGCAACTTTTAATTTAATTATAAATCCAACCCGCGCAATATCTCAATTTGCTTCATCTTGTTTGAGTTATGTTTGGCAAGGTCAAACGTTTACCTCAAGTGGAATATATACTTGGAATGGAACAAATGCAAAGGGTTGCGATTCGTCCATTCAATTACATTTAACCATAAACACGCCTACAACATCAACAACCAATATTGCTCAATGTTATGGCTATAATTGGAATGGAATGTCTTACTCAAATTCAGGTACTTATTCTTTTCAAACAACAAATTCAAATGGTTGCGATTCAACGGCATATTTAAATTTAACCATTAATAATGCTACTACCTCAACGATAAACGTAACTCATTGCGGCAATTATATTTGGAATGGCCAAACGTACACTTCAAGTGGTACGTATACTTTTGCAACGAATAATGCTATAGGTTGCGATTCAAATTGCATATTAACATTGCAAATAAATAATTGTATAAATGAATTAAATGTAAAAGTTCTCATAGAAGGGTTATATCAAGGCGAAAATTTAATGAAGCCTTATTTGTTTAATCTCGAATTAAGTGATAGTTCAAATGCTTGCGATAGCATCGAGGTTTGTTTGTGGAACGTAAATCATTTAAATAATGAAAGTCCAGATTTTCGCGCCAAAACTATTTTGAAAACAAATGGATTGGCACATTTACTTTTACCAACTAATTTAACGGGTGATTATTACATTGCATTAAAACATAGAAACAGTCTTGAGATTTGGAGTGCACAACCTGTGTTATTTCCATCTTCCAGTATGTATGATTTTACTTTATCCTTAAATACTTTTTCCGTTGGGCTAAATAGTTCACAAAAATTGATTTCTGACGGTAAATACGCAATGTATAGTGGAGATGTAAACCAGGATGGAACAGTTGATATTTTTGATCAACAAAATATGGAAAATGCGGTAATGCTTTTTGAATTTGGTTATTTACCAAATGACTGTAATTCAGATGGATTAGAAGATATATTTGATATGCAGATTATTGAAAACAATACAAGTTTGTTTTTGTACTACGCAAGACCTTATTAGAAATTGAGAAGAAAATTTAAAAACATATAAGTGGACATTAGTTTAAATAAATACATTAGTGATTCTGGATTTTGCAGTAGGCGAGAAGCGGATAAATATATCGAAGATTGTAGGGTTACAATTAATGGTAGAGATGCCATTAAAGGTAATCGTGTTTTGGAAGGAGATGATGTACGTGTAGATGGTGAGCCTGTTAGAAAAAAGAAATCTTCCATTTATATCGCTTTTAATAAACCGAAAGGAATAACCTGTACAACAGATCAAAAAGACAAAACGAATATTATTGATTTTATAAATCATAAATCAAGAATTTTTCCAATTGGTCGGCTTGATAAACTTTCAGATGGGTTGATATTTTTAACCAATGATGGGGATATGGTGAATAAAATACTGCGCGTTGGTAATGGTCATGAAAAAGAATACGTGGTTGTTGTTGATAAACCCATAACAACAGATTTTATCAATCAAATGCGAAATGGCATTTTTATTCTGGGAACCAAAACGAATAAATGCTTCGTAAAACAAGAAGGTGATAAGAAATTCAGGATAATTCTTACCCAAGGATTAAATCGTCAAATACGTAGAATGTGCGAGACCCTTAATTATAAAGTAACAGCTCTAACTCGAGTGCGCATCATGAATTTTACATTGTCAAACATTGCTCCAGGCAAATGGCGTTATTTTACCGCGGATGAAATATCTTCTCTTCATGAGCTTTTGAAAAATAGTAAAAAAAGTGTTGGAGATGATGGAATGGGAGAATAAATAAAAAATATTTCAAATACACTTCTATTTTATTATTTATTTCATACATTTATTTCATACATTTGTTTTTCCTATTTTTTTATCCAATATTTTGTTGAGAAATCATTTTTAAAATAAATGATTTTGAAGATGATTAGTGTTGTCCATGAGCAGATAAAAAGAAATTCTATATTATTTTGGTATGGTATTTTAAATTTTGTGATGCTGGTTTTTTGTATTGGTTTGTCCTTATTTGATGATACGCAAGTATTAGGTAAAAATGCATGGTTATCCCCAATTAAGTATTATTTTTCAGTAGGTGTTTTTATTTGGAGCATGGGTTGGTATTTATATTACCTGAATAATGTAATTCAGAGAAATGTTTTGATTTGGGGTTTTTTGCTTACTACATTTATTCAAACTTCAATTGTTTTATTACAAACTGTAAGAGGCGTTTCTTCTTTTTACAATTTAAATACACCATTCGACAAACTGGTTTTTGGGTTTCAAACAGTAAGCCATATTTTTTTTATTTTATTAATGTTTGTAACCACATATCTATTTTACTTTCAAAAGAAAAATTCTAACAGCCAGCATTTTACTTGGGGTATTCGTATGGGGATGGTGATTTTTTTAATAGGCTTGTTAATAGGCGCTTATATGATGATGGTTAATGGCAATTCCTATTTTAATATAGAAAGTAATTTCGGTAAAAATGTTTTTAGTAGAAAACATAGCAATTTAAAAATACCTTTCTTTTTGGGCATTCACGGTATTCAAATTATCCCTTTATTGAGTTACTATTTCTTTCAAAATAAGAAACAAGTTGTAAATTTTACTTTACTATATCTTATACTGATGGTTGTATTTTTGTTTATGGCTGTTGTTAACCTTAAACTATTTTAGTTCATCATTAAAATATTTACGCTTCTTTGTAAAATATTAAATGCGATCTCTGCCATTAAGTTTTCTTTGTCTAATGTGGGGTTTACTTCTGTAATTTCAAAACAACAAACTTTTCTGTTTTGCATAAATTTACTAATAAGATCTTCGGCTTCTCTTTCTCTAAGTCCATTTCCAACGGGTGTTCCTGTTCCCTTTGAAATGCTAGAGTCTAAACTATCTACGTCAAAACTTACATAAATATCAGTGCAATCGCTTAAGTATCGAAGTACTTTTCTGCTCACGTTTTCTGCGCCATTTCTTCTTACTTCACTTGTAGGAATTACTTTAATGCCGTATTTTTCAATAATGTGCTTTTCTTCTTTTTCAAAATCACGCAATGAAATAAAAACCACATCTTCTGGCAAAACTTTTTGATTTATTTTCCCAATGGTTTTGAGCTGATTCCAAATTTTCACTGTTTTTTCATCTACTTCATGCACTTTGCATTCAATATTATCTTCTGCAATTGCAGTAGCGATGGGCATTCCATGCATATTGCCTGATGGTGTAGTATAAGGTGTGTGTAAATCGGCATGAGCGTCAATCCAAATTACGCCCAATTTACTTTTTGGTTTTGCCATTTTAATTCCTGCAATTGTACCGCCTGCATTGCTATGGTCGCCACTTAAAACCACAGGAAAAAAATTATTTTTCATGCAATCACATACCGATTTGCTGATTCGTTCGTACATATTTAATACGCCGTGAATTCTTTTAGCATAGGGAGATTGTATGGGTTCAAATAACAAATTATTTTCCGATTCAATTCTCTCAGAGGGAAAGTGAACAAAAAAATTGCTCATAAAATCCAACCCTGCAATTTTAATGGCATCAATGCCCAAACTTGCACCTCTTGTACCTGCGCCTATTTCGGATGGAACTTCTATTAGTTTGATATTGTTCATAAATTATTTTTTTAGTTTTATATTCAAATCTACAATATTCTTTTGAGCGGGTCAATACCTTTTAACAATCCTTGTGTTGAAATTATTTTAAATCGAACAAACATATCCTCACTATACCATTTTTCTTGTCTGGTTTTTTTGACCACTTCACGATGTTCTTTCATACTGTAAGCAAACGATTTCATGTCTTCAACAGATTCCCAAACACTAAAAGTAGCTTGCTTAATCCATGGCACTTCTCCAATGCCAACCGAAAATACATATCCTTTTGCAGAAGTCATTTTATTGGCAATAGGAGCTACATGTTTCCAGAAATGTTTCATTTTGGTTAATCGTATAGTAGCCCTGGTTAAAGTTGCCATTGGACCATTATAATTTGTATTTGAATCTAATGACCCAAAAACATTCTTCCCATCCCACAATCCATGACCGGCAATCGGTTCAAGTTGTAATGTAAATGTTTCCATTGAAAATAATCGAAACCAATTTTTAATAAATCGACCAAGTAAATCTATTGGATTAAATGCTGATGTTGAATGATTCTGATTTTCTTTATACACGCATAAAATCGCCCATTGATTGAAATCAGGAACTTTATCAAACGTTCCATTTTTACCGGTTCCCATCAATTTGTAAAATGAAATCTTTCGATTGAAAAACAAAGGGATGTGAAAAATTGCCATAGACAAAAATGCAAATGGTATAAATCTAGATTTATAACGAATGATGGTTAAACTGGTATGCAATTTTAGTTAAGAATTGGTGAGATTAAAAAATATGTTTTCAAGAAAATCAAAATCGTATAAAAGGTAAAAAAAAACTCCATCAAAAAGATGGAGTTTGGTAAGTTATTTATTAATTCTTAGAATTGCTCTAATTTACTGAAAAAGAAATCGCCTTCTATTGCAGCATTTTCATCACTATCACTTCCATGAATAGCATTTTC
>VFKL01000090.1 GCA_009885535.1 Chitinophagaceae bacterium
ATTGATAATCCATTTTAAAATTTGTTTGAAAAACATGAAATAAAACACTACTTAGTAATAACAAACAACAAAATTAAGTTCAATTGGTTGTAATTTGAAGAAGAAAAAAATGAGAGCCTTATTTTTCATATTAATCCTTATTGCCAATTGCTTGTGTATTGTAGCGCAAGAAAATACCGCAATTACTCAGGTTCGTCCTATTGCCATTATGCCATTTACCCAAATCAGCGGCGGCGTAATTTTAATAAAAGCTTGCATTAACAACAAATCGGATAGTTTAAATTTTATACTCGACACCGGAAGTGGAGGCGTGTCGTTGGATTCAACAACTTCAATCACACTAGGCATAAATTCTATTGAATCGGACACTGTAATTTCTGGTATTGGTGGTGTACAAAAAGTGCGATATGCCTTTGATGAAACCCTACATATTGGTGGATTAAAGGTTGAACATTTGGCCATTCATCGATATGATTATAGTTTGCTATCAAGTGTGTATGGCGAAAAAATAGATGGCGTAATTGGATATCCATTTTTTAAAAGATTTATTGTACAAATTGATTTCGAACACAATCAACTATTGATATACCATTCGGGGAAATTTCAATATCCCCAAAATGGCACATTGATGCATATTCCAATAAACCCATTGCCTTTACAACGCATTTTAGTAAAAGACAAAACAAACGCAGATTTTGATTTCTTTTTTGATACAGGAGCCGGATTGCCCTTTTTGATGAGCGAACAATTTATACAAGAAAATGATATTTTATCTTCTCATAAAAAAAGTTACTTAACGCAGGCGGAAGGTTTGGGTGGAAAAAAGCAAATGCGTTTAACTGTAGTAAAATCATTAAAAATTGGTCCATACACCTTTCGAAAAGTACCCACGTATTTATTTAAAGATGATTATAACGTTACTGCCTATCCGCTTTCGGGCGGTTTAATTGGAAACGAAATTTTACGTCGATTTAATTTAATCATCAATTATGGTCAACATGAAATTCACTTGTTGCCAAACAAACATTATTATGATGCGTTTGAATATGGATACAGTGGACTCAATTTGTTTTTGGTAAATGATTGCATCATGGTGGAAGATGTAATACCAGATTCGCCTGCGGACTTGGCGGGTTTAAACATTGGCGATGAAGTAATCAGTGTAGAAGGAAACTTTTCGGGCAATTTACAGCAGTATAAAAATATGCTTCAAGAACCTGAAAAGAAATTGAAAATAATTATAAAACGTTCGGGTGTAATTTTAGCCATAAATATGACCACTTGGAGTATTTTATAATTATTTTCTACATCAACATTTGCAACCCTAACTTTGCAACATGATTCAGTACGAAAAATTTATATTAGACAATGGACTTCGTGTGTTGGTGCATGAAGATAAAAGCACGCCAATGGCAGTGTTGAATGTATTATATGATGTAGGTGCAAAAGACGAAAACCCCGATAAGACTGGCTTTGCGCATTTGTTTGAGCATTTGATGTTTGGCGGAAGTAAAAATATTCCTTCTTACGATGAGCCTTTGCAAGTAGCAGGTGGAGAGAACAACGCGTTTACCACCAATGACCTTACCAATTATTATTGTCAGTTGCCTGCCGAAAATATTGAAACAGCTTTTTGGTTGGAGAGCGACAGAATGTTGAGTTTGGCATTTAGTAAAAAAAGCTTGGAGGTACAACGTAAAGTAGTATGCGAAGAATTTAAAGAGCATTATATCACCAAACCATACGGGGATGTTTGGCATAAAATGCGTGAATTGGCTTATACCACACATCCTTATCGTTGGATGACGATTGGGGCTTCGTTGAAACATGTAGAAGATGCAACGTTAGAAGATGTAAAGGAATTTTTTAACAAACATTATACGCCAAGTAATGCCGTATTGGTAGTAGCTGGAAATGTAGAAACGGCACAGATGAAGGTTTTGGCAGAAAAATGGTTTGGTTCCATTCCTGCTGGAGAAAAATACAATCGACAATTACCTATTGAGCCGAAGCAAACTTCATCACGTACTTTGGAAGTGACATCAAATGTGCCTTTGGATGCATTGTATAAATGTTGGCATATGCCTTCGCGTATGGATGAGCGTTATTATGCTGCTGAATTGGTATCAGATATTTTAGGCGGTGGAGGGTCATCACGATTATTTCAAAGTTTGGTGAAAGAAAAACAATTGTTTAGCAATATAGATTGTTATCATTTTGGCAGTACAGATGCGGGTTTGATGACAATAGAAGGT
This sequence comes from Chitinophagaceae bacterium, assembly GCA_009885535.1. Classification (GTDB taxonomy): domain Bacteria; phylum Bacteroidota; class Bacteroidia; order Chitinophagales; family Chitinophagaceae; genus Ferruginibacter. The sequence goes on from VFKL01000090.1 coordinate 2,256, forward strand.
AAAATTGTAAAAGGAATAAATATCAAGGATGCAGAAAAAGCCTTGATGGAAGAGATCAATAAAATCGTTAAAAACGGCATTTCAGTTTCCGAATTAGAGAAAGTAAAAAACAAAGCAGAAAGCGCTTTGGCATTCGAAGATATGAGTTTGATGAATCGCGCTTCGAATATTGCGATGTATGAAAATTTAGGAGAAGCAGAATTGATCAACACTGAGCTTTCGAAATATCAGGCGGTTACGGCAGAAGAAATTCTTCATCAGAGTAGAGAGATTTTTGATGAAAACA
>VFKL01000124.1 GCA_009885535.1 Chitinophagaceae bacterium
CCTCACAAACCTCACAAACCTCACAAACCTCACAAACCTCACAAACCTCACAAACCTCTCAAACCTCAAAAACCTCAAAAATCTCCTCCTACATCACCTCCGCCATATTCGGAATTTCTTCGGCTTTATATTTTCCTTCGTCTAATTTTTTCTTTGTTTCTCTAAATGCGTTTAATGTGGTATCAATGTCTTCAAAACTATGTGAAGCTGTAGGGATAAGTCGGAAAATAATATCGCCTTTTGGAATTACAGGATATACGACAATGCTACAAAAGATGTGATAATTTTCTCTGAGATCCATGACCATTTGTGTCGCTTCTGGAACATTGCCCTTCATGTAGATAGGCGTTACTGGCGAGTTGGTACTTCCTATATCAAATCCACTTTCTTTTAATCCTGTTTGTAAACGTACCACATTTGCCCAAAGTTTCTCTCTTAATTCTGGCATGTTGATGGTCATTTCCATACGCTTAAGCATACCTTCCACAATTAATAAGGGTAAGCTTTTTGCAAATATTTGAGAGCGTGTATTGTATCGTAAATATTTGATTACGGCTTTTGGTCCGCTGATAAATGCGCCAATACTTCCCATGCTTTTTACGAAGGTGCTGAAGTATAAATCAACTTCTTCTTGACAACCCTGTGCTTGATCTGCACCTGCACCGGTTGGTCCCATGTAGCCAAATCCGTGTGCATCATCTATCATTAGTCTAAATTCATATTTTTGTTTTAGGGCAACAATTTCTTTTAAAATACCTTGTTCGCCATCCATACCAAATACACCTTCTGTGATAACTAAAATACCTCCACCATTTTTAGCCGCCAATTCTTTTGCACGTTGCAATTGTTTTTCACAATCTTCAATATCATTATGTTTAAATGCATAGCGATGTCCCATGTGTAATCGAACGCCATCAACGATACAAGCATGTGATTCGGCATCATAAACAATTACATCTCTTCTATTAACCAAAGCATCAATGCAACTCATGATTCCTTGATAGCCAAAGTTTAGGAGCATGGTATCTTCACGACTTACAAATTTGCTTATTACTTTTTCCAATTCCTCATGCTTGATGCTGTTTCCACTCATCATACGAGCACCCATTGGGTTACCCATACCATATTTTGCAGCGGCCTCTGTATCAACTTTTCTTATTTCTGGATGATTTACTAAACCCAAATAATTGTTCAAACTCCAAACAATCATGTCTTTTCCCCTGAATTGCATGTGTGGTCCTAACTCGCCATCTAATTTTGGAAATGCAAAATAGCCATGCGCTCTATCCATATGCTGACCGATTGGGCCACCGTCTTTTATCAGTTTTTCAAATACATCCATTGTAGTAAATTTTGGTTGATGTGTTTATTTTAATTATCACGCAAAAATAAGGCTTTGAAATTGAATTTATACATCGATATAACCAATGTATTCATATTGTGTAGAACCTTTGTTCTATTATCTTTGTCGAAATTTAAATGTATGTTCAAGAAATTAATAAAAACGATCACATTGGTTTTGTTTAGTGCTTCAATATTTGCACAATCAAAAATCAATAACAGCAAATCGAAATCGACTGAAAAAAAAGCAATGGTATCCAATGTTAATGATGTCATTCAAACCCATCCTAAATTGGTAGTCGGTTTGGTGATAGATCAAATGCGTTGGGATTATTTATACAAATACCAAAATCGTTATGGCAATAATGGTTTCAAACGCTTAGTGAATCAAGGTTTCTCTTGCGAAAATACCATGATTACGCATATTCCAACCTACACGGCTGTTGGGCATACGGGAATTTATACCGGGAGCTTACCTTCTATTCATGGTATTGTGGGCAATAATTGGTACGATAAAAATTCGGGAAAATCCGTTTATTGTACAGATGATTCTACCGTTTCGGGCGTTGGTAGCAATAACGATGAAGGGAAGATGAGTCCAAGAAATATGTTTACATCAACCATTGCTGATGAATTGAAATTGAATAATCAATTTGCATCGAAATCGTTTGGTATTTCTTTAAAAGATAGAGGCGCGATTTTACCCGCAGGACATAGTGCCAATGCCGCTTATTGGTTTGATGATAAAGTGGGCAAATGGATTTCAAGTACATATTACATGACCCAATTGCCAGAATGGGTAAATCAGTTTAATGCAAAACAACAACCCGATAGCTTTATGGCACAAGATTGGGAAACCATTTTACCCATAAATCAATACACAGAAAGTACAAAAGATGCGTTAGATTATGAAGGTAATATTCCGGGTGAAAAAATCAATTATTTCCCACATCAATTGAGCAAAATAACAGACAAAAAATATTCGGCTTTTAAATACACGCCTTTTGGAAATACATACACATTGAATTTCGCTAAGTCAACCATTGAAAACGAAAAACTGGGCCAAGGTGCTGTTACTGATATCTTAGCAGTGAGTTTGTCATCTACAGATTATATTGGTCATGTATTTGGTCCTAATTCAATAGAAGTTGAAGACACATACATCAGACTAGATAAGGATATCGCTGATTTCTTAGATTATTTGGATGGTATTTATGGAAAAAATAATTACTTGTTTTTCTTGTCTGCCGATCATGGCGTGGCGCACAATCCAAGTTTTTTAAATGAAAATAAAATGCCCGGTGGAAATTATTCAAATAAAGATTTGATCAAAGAATTGAATGATTCTATCCAATTAAAATTTGGTATTGCAAATGCTGTTATGAAAATGGAAAATGCACAATTGTATTTACAAAAAGAGTTGTCGAATGGTTGGGACGGGAATAGTTTTTTGGTTAGCAAAACCATTGTAGATATTTTATCTACGAAATCATTTGTTAGTCAGGCGTACGACATGAAATTGTTATCTATGTCACTTTTGCCAGAAGTGATAAAAACCCGAGCGATGAACAGTTATTTTTCGAGTAGAAGTGGTGACATTCAAATTGTTCCCAAGCCAGGATATTTTGATGGTGGAAAAACAGGAACCACGCATGGTGTTTGGAATCCTTATGATGCCCATATTCCATTGGTATTTTTAGGCTGGAATATTAAAAAAGGAAAAACGCATCGCGAAGTGCACATGACTGATATTGCACCAACCATTTCTGCATTATTAAATATTCAAATGCCAAATGGCTGTGTGGGTGCTGTAATTGGAGAAATTGTAGATTAAGTTTTTGAACAGATTTAATTTAATTTTTGAAAGTTTGATTTTAAATTGCTTTAGAAAAAGATGAAAAAAAATATCCCATCCAATACACAAAAAGTCCAAGAAAAAATTGCAGTTCCCGAACTGGCAAAGCCTAGTTCCATATTTATAAGAATTGCCATCTCCATTTTGATATTATTTGTTTATGGACAAACAATCAACTTTGAATACACGCTGGATGATGACATTTTTTACCAAAAACACAGTTCGGTTCAAAAAGGTATTGAAGGTGTAGGCGAGTTGTTTAATCATGGAAGCATGGAGAAATTTGATGGCACAACAGGCTTACAGCCGTATCGTCCAATTACCTTGCTTTCTTTTGCGATTGAAAAACAAGCATTCGACAATAACCCATCTAAGTCGCATTTGTTGAATGTGTTGTTATATATTCTTGTCATTCAAGTATTGCTTTCCATATTCTTGAAATTGTTTTCAGAGGTGCATGTGTATTTATTAACCGCCATCGTATTATTATTTGCCTTACATCCCATTCATACAGAAGTGGTGTCGAGTGTAAAAAGTAGAGATGAATTGCTGGCTGCTTTATTTGGATTTTTGAGTTGGTTGTATTTTATACCTGCAGTTGATCAAACGAAGTTGAATGCCAAACAATTGATTTACGGTTCCGTATTTTTTACCCTTGCTTTATTATCTAAAGAAAGTGCAATTGCTTTTTTAGTGATTTTACCGCTTTCGTTAATCATGTTGAGTAAAATAAAAATTAAAGATTCGTTGATTTATTCGGTTCCGTTATTGGCATTAACTGGATTGTTTTTGTTTGTACGAAATGTAATTGTAGGCACTGAAAGTGCACATCGTGGCATTGGAATCTTGGATAATGCATTAAATGGTGCAATAGGCTTTGCTCAGGTTACCGCTACAAAATTTGAGATACTATTTTATTATTTAAAGCTATTGTTTGTGCCTTGGCCATTGAGTTGGGATTATTCGTTAAATCATATTCCCATTGTAGATTGGTCAAGCGCTTTGCCATGGGTGGGTTTGGTGATGTACGGATTCATTTTTATACTTGCCATTTTATGGTTTAAAAAAAGACCGGTTATTTCATTTTCAATTTTGTTTTTTCTGGTGTCCTCATCACCGACAAATAACTTTTTTATAAATAATGGTGCTACGGTAGCGGAGCGTTTTCTATTTGTACCCTCTTTGGCTTTTGCCATTTCGTTTATTTATATACTTTCCACATTGACTAAAATCGATTTAAAAACATTTTCAGGAAAACAAAAAAATTTATTCGTTGGTATTACGGTAATTATGTTGTTGAGTTATTTTTCAATGGATTATATTAGAATACCAGATTGGAAAAATAACAATGCCTTATTTGAATCAGGTGTAGAAGTAGCGCCAAATAGCAGTCGCACCAATCAAGCCTATGCAACAGAATGTATAAATCAAGCCAAATTAAGTGTTTCAGCCGATGAGCGTAATGAGTTGATGCAAAAAGCAATTGGATATTTTAATAAGAGTTTGGAAATTATGCCAGGCAATGCTGATGCTTCGTACAAGTTAGCTCAGGTCTATGAAATGGTTGGCAACCCCGACAGTGCCATTTCGAATTATAAAAAATCCATTCAATCAAAGCCAACGTATTATGTAGCGTTTAATAATTTAGGTGCTATTTATGCAGGGCAAAAGAAATTCGATTCAGCGCAAACTTGTTTTGAAAAAGCATATAAACTGGATACGACTCAAAGCTTAACGATTACAAATTTAATGGTGGTGTATATCAACACTGGGCAATTCGACAAAGTGATTTATTATGGAGAAAAAGCCAATCAAATGGGTATAGATGAACCGAAAATAAAGGATCTGCTTTTGAAGGCGAGAGAAATGAAAAAGTAAATTGTTATTTTTGCCCCACATGCATATTCTATTAACGATTTACGAGAAAAAAATACTTGAAAAAATTGCCAAAGCTGCTCAGGATTTGCATGTGGAAAGCTATGTGATTGGCGGATTTGTACGGGATAAAATCATCAATAGAAATACAAAAGATTTGGATGTGGTTTGTATTGGCGATGGAATTGCGTTGGCGCATGAAGTGGCTTTGCAATTTCGTCCGGCGCCTCAAGTGAATTTTTTTAAAAACTTTGGTACGGCTCAAATTAAAATTATAGATCCTTCCACTCAAGAGGAGTTAGAGATAGAGTTTGTAGGTGCAAGAAAAGAAAGTTACACATACGACAGTCGAAATCCAATTGTAGAAGCGGGTAGTTTGGAAGATGATCAAAATAGGAGAGACTTCACCATAAATGCGTTAGCTATCAGTTTAAATAAAGATGATTTTGGTGTTTTGCTTGATCCGTTTAATGGCATTGGCGATTTGGAACTGGGCATCATTAAAACACCATTAAAGCCAGAAGAAACATTTAGTGATGATCCACTTCGAATGATGCGTGCCATTCGTTTTTCGGCGCAATTGAATTATACAATTGAAGCACAAACCCTTACTGCCATTTCTAAAATGGCGCATCGAATAAAAATTGTAAGTGGCGAAAGAATTACCGATGAGTTGAATAAGATATTGATGTGTAAAAAGCCATCTATTGGTTTTGATTTGTTGTATAAAACCGGTATTTTGAAAATTATATTTCCTCAAATGGTGGCTTTGGCCGGTGCTGAATATATTGATGGAAAAGGTCATAAAGATAATTTTTACCACACCATTCAAGTGGTGGATAATATAGCAGAAAATACCGATGATTTATGGTTGAGATGGGCTGCAGTTTTGCATGATATCGCAAAGCCAAACACAAAGAAATTTGAAGAAGGCCATGGCTGGACTTTTCATGGGCATGAAGTCGTTGGCGGTAGGATGGTGCCTAAGATATTTACCCAACTCAAACTTCCTCTAAATGAAAAAATGAAGTTTGTGCGAAAGATGGTAGAATTGCACCTTCGCCCGATTTCATTGACCAAAGAAAACATAACCGACTCTGCTGTAAGGCGATTGATATTTGATGCGGGGGATGATTTAGAATCTTTGTTTACACTTTGCCGAGCTGATATCACTTCAAAAAACAAAGAAAAGGTAAAACGATTTTTATCCAACTTTGAAATGGTGATGGAGCGATGTGCTGAGGTAGAAGAGAAAGACCACATTAGAAATTGGCAACCGCCGATAACCGGAGAAATGATCATGGCGCATTTTAATTTGCATCCCAGTAGGGAAGTGGGCATTATAAAAAATGCGATTCGTGAAGCGATATTAGATGGAATTATACCCAATGCATATGAAGCTGCGTTTGAGTTTATGCTAGAACAAGGTCAAAAGCTTGGATTGGGTAATGCATAAAAAAACTTCTTAAAAATTCTCAAGAATAAAAATCATCTTCACTGGTTAAAAGTCTTATATTTGCCACGGCAAGTCTTATACGGCCAGCTCCTGTTGAACTCCCCCAGGACCGGAAGGTAGCAAGGGTAGATGGTTGAGCGGTGCGATGTAAGTAACTTGCCATTTTTATTTTCTATAAAGCCCTATCCCAGACCTTCCCCAATAGGAGAAGGGAGCTAACATTCTTTTTCTCATCTATCTCTTTTTAAAGGAAGCATTTATTAAGCTAAATCAATTAATTTTAGTTTTAAAAAATCGAAATGACATATTCATATTTAGCATTAGGCGATAGTTATACAATAGGCGAGCAAGTTCCATTTTATGATAATTTTCCAAATCAAACGATTCAATTATTACGCGCACATTTTGGGCAAGAAAAACAATTTTCCTCTGCTGAAATAATTGCCAAAACCGGTTGGACAACAGATGAATTGTTGGTTCAGATGTCGCAAACCCATTTTTTACCACAATATGATTTGGTGAGTTTATTAATTGGGGTGAACAATCAATATCGCGGTTATTCGCTTGACGTGTATAAAACAGAATTTACCCTACTTTTAAATAAAGCCATTGCATTTTCGGGAGGAAACAACAATCGTGTTTTTGTTTTAAGCATCCCAGATTGGGGTGTAACGCCATTTGCAGCAGATAGAGATGCCTCAAAAATTGCTACAGAAATAGATGCATTTAATTTGGCTTGTAAAGAAATTGCAGAACAGCACGGCTGTACATTTATTGATATTACCACATCGCAAAGGGTTGATGGTGCAAATGCAGAATTTTTAGCAGAAGATAAACTGCATCCATCGGGAAAGGAATATGGTAAATGGGCGGAACAATTACATAAAAAAATGGTTCAAGTTTTGTAATTGGGTAATTCGAAATAAGATAGGTTTGTTGTTTGTGGTTTGTTGTTTGTTCAGGAAAATTTAACAACAAACAATAAACAACAAACCACAAACATTTTCCAATCTAATTTCTTATTTTATTTTTCTGTTAAGAATACTGATTAGTAGCTGTTTGACGGTTTTCATCTCATCAGGCTTGCTTGCAGCAACAAATAAAGTTAAACTGGCTAATGCTTCGTTACTAATAATCGTTTGTCCTTGCTCATTATACAATAATTTATTTCGATTTAAGAACAACAGAAAACAAGCCGCAGCAATTCTTTTATTTCCATCTACAAATGAATGATTTTTTACAATTAAATAAAGGAGCATAGATGCTTTTTCTTCTATACTTAAATAGATGTCCTTTTTGTCAAATTGTTGTTGAATTACAGTAATGGCGCTTTTAAATCCATTGTCTTTTTCTTTTCCGAAAATATCAGATTTGAAATCCATTTTCATTTTATCAACCAGTTCTATGAATTCTTTTAAAGTCGGATATTCAGCCTTCAACGTATGATTTCCTTTTGAGTCTAGTGACTCATGATCGTAATCGTCTAGAAGTTGTAACCCAACACTAAACTGATGAAGCCAAGCATAGTTTTCATTATTGTTCGCTTGTTCTTCAATGGCTCTGCTAAGAATCCGAATGCCATCATGGAGCACTTTTATTTCCTTGTTTTTCTGTGCTAAGCGTTTTTCATTTATAGACACACCTTCAATGAGGTAATCTTTTAATCGTTGAGTAGCCCATTGGCGAAACTCAATACCTCTCCGGCTATTTACTCTGAAACCTACTGAAATGATAACATCTAAATTGAAGAATTCTATATCTCTTGTTACCAACCTTTTGCCTTCTTTTTGAACTGTTCGGAATTCCCGAACAGTTGAATCAGGAGAAAGCTCTTCTGAAAGAAAAATGTTTTTAATATGTTCGCTTATGTTGGCTTTACTTGAATGAAATAATTCAATTAGTTGACTTTGGTTTAACCAAACTGTATCGCCTTCAAACTGCACTTCAATTTGAGTTTGACCTTCTTTTGATGTGTAAATTTCAATCTGGGTTTCCATTTTTTTTAATTTCTTATTTATTTGATGTTGTGTTTTCAACTTAAAAGCTGACATCAAGATTATTATGTCTTGTTTTCTATTTTTTTATTGGAATCAGTTGTCAAGGATTCCTTGACAACTGAATTAATTTAATTTGGGCAATTCTAGCCTCAAATAATTCAATTAATTGACATTGGTTTAATAAAACTTCACCATATTCAAACTAAATTTCAATTTGAGTTTTGTCTTCTTTTTGAACTGTCAAGGATTCCTTGATAGTTCCCTTTCTTTATATTCGCTGATTTCTTTTTATTTAGGGAGCGTCAATTCACTAATTTCCTCAAATGTAGATAAGGTAGATTCTCAATTTATTTGATCATTTTAGCGGAATGATGAATTCTTACAATGTAAACTTTTTGCGAAGCAACTTTGTATATAATTCTATAATTGTACTGAATTAATTCTCTGATGGAAATATTATTTAACTCGGGAACAACTCTTCCAGATCTAGGAAATTTCTCCAATTGCTCTATTCTTAAAATGATTTTTTCAATTACCCGATTGGCATAAATTAAAGAGTCTTTGGAGATGTAATCATGGATATTCTTTAGGTTTTCCAAAGCAAGCTCAGACCAGATTATTTTTGCCATTTCAACACCGTTTCTTTGACTTTATCGTGAGTGAGCGTTTTCCCTTTTTTAATTTGGGATAAACCTTCATTTACTTTTTCAACAAAAACTAGTTTTTCTAGCAGCACATCAAGCTCAAATTCTTTGGGTAATTCCTTCAAGGCTTCTATTACCTTTTCCCTTTTCATTGCATTTAATTTCATACAAATTAATTATAAATATTTATACAGAAAATAATCTTTGCCATTTAATTAAAACTTCTTGTGAAGAATATCGAATTGATATCTACATGTTTCAAAGAAATTGACATAAATGGTTATCAAATCGATACATGATGCAAGTAAATATTTTGCGTAATAATCACAATGGTGAAATCAACATCTGATTTGTGTTTTTTTCTGTTTCAATACAAAAAAATCCCGTTTTCCTTGTTTCAGAAAGACGGGATTTTTTATAAAAGATTTAAAGATTAATGTGCTGCAAGGTATGCTACTTCGCTTGCTGATAAAGCGCGGTTGTAAATGCGTATGTCGTCGAGCCAATAGACAATTTTTTTATGCCGCCCCGCTGGGGCTTTAATTTATCAGCTACATGGTTTATGAGTATGTCACCCCGCTGGGGTTATATTTTCTCATCAATTTTCGCATGAACTATGTTTTTATATTGTAAATGCATCTCATTTTGTACGTTTGAAAGCATTTTCTCAATATTAGCAACTTAGTTTTATAAAAAACTTTTTGCCTTGGAGCCTTCGTGCCTTCGTGTTTCAAAACTTCCCCTTGGGGGATTGAGGGGGCATTACTTATTCCTTTTAAAACGCTCTTCAATAATCAACAATTGTTCGTCTGTTAAATTTGAGGTTCTTTTCAATAAAGCACTAAATGCAGCAACTTCATTCTCAGCTGCAGGACAACCCATGTTTTCTCCAGCAATATCCGTTGATTGGCCATCTTGTCTGATGTAACTATCGCCGAGTATTTTACCCGTTTTATAAAGAATCACCCAAAATGGCAAGCCTGATGTTTCACCATTAAATTTATTCTTTAATTCTTCTGCTCCTGGATTTTCGAGATTTTTATTTTTTTCATTTTCCTCAACTGTTAAATGAACAATACAATAATTTTCTTCAAACAAATTTTTACATGCCTTATCATTAATTGCAGCATCCATTTTTTTACACCACGAACACCAACTCGCATGAAAGATTAAAAGGATATTCTTATTTTCTTCGCTCGCTTGTTTATAAGCAGCTTCCATTATTTCAGTTGAAGATTTGACTTTTTGTGCACTTGCAAAATTTACAACGCCTGAAAATAAAATCGTAAAGGTTAATGATAAAAATAGTTTGTTCATTATTGAGGTTATAAAAATTTTAGTTTAAAGTTTATTATTTGTTTACAAATCTAATGTCAATTACGCAAGCAAGGTCTTCATCTCCAATTGATAACTTTTAGCCACTTCGGCTGCTTTTTCTGCAAAATCCATTTCATTACTCGCAAATATAATCGCTCTCGATGCATTCACCAACAAGCCACAATCCTTATTCATGCCATATTTGGCTACATCAGCCAAACTGCCACCTTGTGCGCCCACACCTGGTACCAATAAAAAATTATTGGGAATGATTTTACGAATATTTGCCAACTCTTCGGCTTGTGTAGCACCTACAACAAACATTAAATTGTTTTCGTTGCCCCAAAGACTAACGGTTTCTAATACCTGCTCGTAAACGTGTTTTTCGTTTTTAAGTTTTTGCAATTCAAAATCATAAGCCCCTTTATTACTGGTTAAACCCAACACAATCGTCCATTTGTTGTCGTATTCTAAAAAAGGACGAATGCTGTCTTCTCCCATATAAGGTGCAACGGTTATCGCATCAAAATTCATTTTCTCAAAAAATGCTTTTGCGTAGTAAGTAGAAGTATTTCCAATATCAGCTCTTTTTGCATCTGCAATTTTAAGGTGTGTTTCCGGAATGTATTCGCAGGTTTCTTCCATCGCATCCCAACCTCTGGCACCCATCGCTTCGTAAAAAGCGGTGTTGATTTTATAGCTCACACAATAATCTTTGGTGGCATCTATGATTTGTTTATTAAACTCAACCACACCATTTGGTCTCGATTGAAAATAAGTCGGAATTTTTTCGAGATCGGTATCTAAACCCACACAAAGGAAACTCTGTTTTGTTTTTATTGATTCTACCAGTTCTTTTCTGTTCATTTTTTATAGATTTATTTTATTGCAGCCAACATCATTTCTTCAATTTTAGCACTATCCCAAATTTCATGAATGTTTTCTGTTTTCATCACTTCATCCATGATGCTTTGTTGTTTATTTCCTCTGCTCAAAGCCTCGCTGTATCTTACTTCCGGACTAAACGTAACCAAACTATAAGCTGGTGTCCATTTCTCTGGATGTTTAGCGCTGAAATGTGCTTCAATCTTTTTTTGAAGTATGAAAGTTTCATCAGCAACTTTATCCCGCATTTCCACAAAATTGTTTAGGGCAAGTGTTGCGATAGCGTCTCCATCTGGTTTGCGTAAGTTTTGATATTCTTCCATAATTAAAGCCCAGTTGTGGTTGTGTTTTGTAATCAATGCATTCAATACAGCGCAATCTTCAAATCCACAATTCATGCCTTGTCCGAAGAAAGGCACTATAGCGTGAGCTGCATCGCCAATTAAAGCAAATTTATCTGCTCTTATCCAAGGGAAACATTTAACTGTAACCAAAGACGAAGTAGCATTATTAAAAAATTCTTTTTCCAATTCGGGCATCATTGCAGCGGCATCAGGAAAAATTTCGTTGAAAAATGCTCTTGATTCTTCAGGCGTTTTTATGCTTTCAAATGAAGGTTTTCCTTCGAATGGAAAAAACAACGTACATGTAAAACTTCCGTCCAAATTCGGTAAAGCAATAAGCATATAATTACCACGTGGCCAGATATGTAGCGCATATTTCTCCATTAAAAAAGCACCATTTTCACCAGCGGGAATGGTGAGTTCTTTATAACCAAAATCGATATAATTTTGATCATAATTAAATCTGTTGTGTTGCAATTGATGGGTTAAACGAGATGCTGCATAGGCGCCATCACTGCCAAAAATTAAGTCCTGCTTTACAATATGCTTCTCATTTTTTTCGGTGTTTGTAAAGTGAATCTCATTTGTTTTCCAGTCAATATGATCGCAACGCTCACTGAAATGGATATTTACTTGATGACTTTCGGCCAAATCCATCAACGTACAATTCAATTCGCCTCTTGAAACGGAGTTGATAAACTGTCCATCTTTTCCATAAGCCTGATATTTTTGAGAACCGTCTACATGATGCAATTGTCGGCCATGCATTGGGATTGCAATTTTTCTGACTTCATCCATCAAGCCAACTTCTTCCAATGCCTTTATACCACGATCACTTAATGATAAGTTGATTGATCTTCCTGCTTGCATTTTGATCTTCCGCATGTCGGATCTACGTTCGTAAATATTTACCTGATATCCTTGTTTAGATAAGTAAATTGATAATAATGATCCTACTAGTCCCGCACCAATTATGGTTATTTCTTTTTTCATTTTATTGTAAAGTTTAAAATATTCTATTCGTTTGAATGGGTTGAATATGTTCAACCCATTCAAAACGCTGATACTTTCAATTTGTTCAAAATGTTTGTGTTGGTTGAAAATCATAAACCTCATAAACCTCATAAACCTCTAAAACCTCTAAAACCTCCTCCACACTTACCCAATCAGATTCTGCTGCAATACCTTTCCGAAATTGAAAATATCTTCAAAGCTATTGTATAAAGGTACGGGAGCTACTCTGATTACATTCGGTTCTCTCCAATCGGCAATGATACCTGATTTAATCAGTTCATCAAAAATTCTTTTACCATCTATTAGCATCAATATTGAAACCTGGCAACCGCGTTCATCTTCATCAGTTGGGGTTAAAATTTCCATAATTGCATTGTCGCAAGATTGGTTGATTTCATTTAGAATAAATAGTAAATATCCGCTTAATGCTTTTCCTTTTTTAACAAGATTGTGCATTCCGGCTTCAGCAAAAATATCTAGCGAAGCTTTGTGAGCAGCCATACTTAATACAGGCGCGTTACTGAGTTGCCACCCTTCTGCAGTTGGAATGGGTTGAAATTGTTGTTCCATTTTAAATCGATTCTCTTTATCGTGTCCCCACCAACCGGCTAATCTAATTAATTCTGTATTTTGAATATGACGTTGATGGATAAACGCTCCTGAAACACCACCTGGTCCGCTGTTTAAATATTTATATGAACACCAACAAGCAAAATCTACCTCCCAATCATGCAGTTCTAGTGCAACATTCCCAGCGGCATGAGCCAAATCAAATCCACAAAAAGCGCCTACTTCATGGGCGGCTTTACAAATTTCTTGCATGTTAAAAACTTGCCCGCTATAATAATTCACACCACTAAAAATAACCAAAGCCGTTTCATTTCCATGTGCTTTAATGGTGTCAAGGATATCTTGCTTATCTATGTAGGCTTTGCCTTCTCTTGGAAAAACTTCAATGATTACATCCTCAGGATTTAATCCGTGTATTTTTGCCTGTGATTGAAATGCATATTGATCTGAGGGAAATGCTTTTGCTTCACAGATGATTTTATATCTTTCTTTAGTTGGCCTGTAAAAACTCGTCATCAACAAATGCAGATTCACTGTAAGTTGATTCATCACTACAATTTCTTCGGGCATTGCGCCAACGATATCCACCAAAAGTTCAGGAAAAATTTCATGATAACTTACCCAAGGCGTTCTAGCATGAAAGTGCCCTTCGACACCATAATTTGCCCAATCTTCGAGCTCATTAAGCACGTAATCCTGAGTGGTTTTTGGTTGAAGTCCTAAAGAGTTTCCAGTAAAATAAATGGATTCATTGTCATTTATGATCGGAATATAAAAACGCTCACGAAAATGTTTCAGCGTATCCTGTTCATCAAGTTGTTTGGCGAATTCTAGTGTGTTTGAGAAATTCATTTTGATTGTGAAATTTAATAGGTTTAAGAGGTTTAAGAGGTTTTTGAGGTTTAAGAGGTTGGATGCTTCAACTTCTTGAACTTCTTAATCCAAAGTGGCGATTACTTTCAATTCTATACAAATAGGAGTGGGTAAGCTTTTTATTTCTACTGTTGTTCTGCAAGCTTCCACATCTTTAAAGTATTCACCATAAATTTTATTATAGATCGGAAAATCATTTTTCATGTTGGTTAAAAAAACGGTTACATCCACCATTTTATCCCAGCTGCTACCGCTTGCTTCCAATACCGCCTTTACATTGGCAAATACCGAATGACATTCTGCTTCGATATCATATTTTACAATGTTACCTTCCATATCCAATTCCAAGCCTGGTATTTTATTATCCACAGCACTTCGGCTACCGATACCTGATAGGAAAAGTAGGTTGCCAACTTTACGGGCGTGCGGATAAGCTCCTAAAGGAGCGGCAGCGTTTGTTGTTTTAATGACAAGTTTGGCGTTTGGCGTTTGGTGTTTGGTGTTAATTGTTTGGCGTTCGGTCGCTTCGCTTGTTTGGTGTTCGGTGTTGTTAGTTTCGACCTGAGCTTTACTATTTGAATTTCGTTCCATAAATTTTTGTCCTTTAAAATTTGATTTGTTTAAATAGCTTATTAAGGCGGCTATTTTATTTCCGATTTTATTAACTTTTTCAATTGTCTCTTCAAATAAATTATTTGAAATGTATTTATAATCTTTGCATCTGATCAATTGAGATTGTATCTCTGAAGCAGATGCTTTTGCTATGCTTAAAAATTGTATAAATTCAAGTCTACTTCCTCTTCCAAATCCTTCAGCAATATTATCCATTATAGACCCTGCAGATCTCATCATTTGATTCCTCAGTGAAAAATCTTGCGCCAAAGGTTTAATGTTTGCAAGTTCAAAAATATCAGCATTAAAGACTCTGGCTAATTTCCAAATTTCCAAATCTTCAAATCGTTTAATTGTTCCCATTTTTTATATTTTATGGTTTAAAAACATCCAATAAAAATAAATCGCCAAGAACAATTAATATTATTTTATCACTAAAGAAAATTCAGTTTTGGAAAATAGTTTAACGCCAAACCCCAAACGCCAAACGCCAAACGCCAAACCCCAAACGCCAAACCCCAAACGCCAAACCCCAAACGCCAAAC
>VFKL01000177.1 GCA_009885535.1 Chitinophagaceae bacterium
GCGACAAGAATTACGCAGCAATCGGTTTACGACAAAATGGGATGAACTTTGTTGGGTGAAGTAAAAAGTAAAAAGTAAAAAGTGAAAAGTGAAAAGTGAAAAGTGAAAAGTGAAAAAATTAAAGAACACAAATTAACAATTTCTATTTTTGACTTTTAAATTTTGAATTAAATATTATCGAATGCATACGCTTTGTTTGGATTTTGGAAATTCCCGCTTTAAAGCAGCGGTGTTTAATAATGATCAACTTATTGAAATCAATGATCTTTTAGAAGATACAATGACACATTTAGAAAATATCATTGATACGTACAAGCCAGAAAAATCGATACTTTCATCCGTTGTACATCATCATGCCGACATTGAAAACTTACTTATTCAACATACCCAATTTCATAAAGTCAGCAACGAAACCATTTTTAATTTTAAGTTGGCCACTGGAAAGCCCGAAACCACCGGTGTGGATCGACTTGCATTGGCAGCAGCTGCAGTTGATCTTTTTCCAGGAAAAAATAATTTAATCATCGCGATCGGTACTTGTATAACGTATAATTTCATTAATAGCAACCATCATTTTTTAGGCGGAGCCATTTCACCGGGTATGGATATGCGTTTTAAATCGATGCATGAATACACGGCAAAACTGCCTTTGGTAGCACAAACCTGGAATATTCCTTTAATTGGATACGATACCAAAACAAATTTACAATCCGGGGTTATTGTTGGAATAACCAATGAAATAGATGGTTTCATTGAAAAATACAACGAAAAATTCGGGAACTTTAACGTGGTTTTAACCGGGGGCAATAGTGTCTATTTTGCCAGTCAACTTAAAAACAAGATATTTGCCGACGTTAACTTTTTATTTAAAGGACTTTATGCACTCAGCGAACTCAATAACTTATCGGATTAAACTCATTTTTGTTGCAATATTTGCCTTGTTGGCGTATAATACAACGCAGGCTCAGGAAAATTCGCCATACAGCAGATATGGCTTAGGCGATATTATATTCGGACAAAACATTACCAATCGTGCAATGGGCGGATTTTCGGCGGCTTATTCTGATTATGGTTTGGTGGGCTCTCCATTTAATATAAACATTGCTAATCCAGCTTCGTTGGGTTCATTGTCAAATACAAAAAACTTTTCAAATACCATTTTCGACTTAGGCGGAGAAATCAATTCTAGAACGCTAAAAAGCAATCTTAACGGTCAAAAATATACATCATCCAACGTGGCCATATCTTATTTACAAGTCGCATTTCCCATTTCAACCCCAAAAATGGAGAAAAAGGGCGTAACCTGGGGTGCAAGTTTTGGATTAAAACCATTAACCCGAATCAGTTATAAAATCGAAAAAAATAGCCGAATCAGCAATATCGATAGCTTGAGTACTTTATACGAAGGAACTGGCGGTTTGAATCAAGTGAATCTAAGCACCGGTATTAGAAAAATTGGTAAAGGAACACATAAAAATGAATTTAGTTTTGGGGTTAGTACGGGTTTTAATTTTGGAAATAAATCGATAAGTACGAGAACTTCATTTTTGAATGATACCGTTATTTATGTTAGGGGAAATGAGGAGTTGAGAAGTACGTTTGGTGGTGTGTTTTTTAATGCAGGAATGCAATATGAAATCCACATTAAAAATGCAGGAAATTTAAGATTAGGTGCTTACGGAAATTTTCAACAAAAATTAAACGCCAATCAAACTACAATAAATGAAACCTTTGGTTATGATGGTTCGGGTGCGGTATTAACCATTGATAGCGTATCAACCATAAAAGATGTAAAAGGTAAAATTGTAATTCCTGCCACTTACGGGGCGGGGTTTACGTATCAAACAAAAAATAAACAATGGCTTTTTGGTGCTGATTTTGAAACATCAGATTGGACAAAATACAGCTATTACAATGAGTCAGATAAAACAACAAATAGCTGGGTAGTAAAAGCGGGTACAGAGTTTTATCCTGCGAAATATAATGCCGCATCAAATAAGTACTGGAATTACATCAAATATAGAGCAGGTTTTTATTATGGA
Organism: Chitinophagaceae bacterium; assembly: GCA_009885535.1. Classification (GTDB taxonomy): domain Bacteria; phylum Bacteroidota; class Bacteroidia; order Chitinophagales; family Chitinophagaceae; genus Ferruginibacter. The sequence goes on from VFKL01000177.1 coordinate 2,043, forward strand.
ACAGCGCCAGTAAAAACGGATAATTTAAGAAATAGATCTGCATTTACTTTCGGAGCTGGGATGCCATTAACCACACCACGACAAATTCAAAATAGGGGCGAATACGTAGCATTAAATACTTCAATTGAAATTGGAACGATAGGCAATGCAGGTACCACAGGCTTAAAAGAAAATTCATTCAGAATAAATTTTGGCATATCTATGAATGCAAGATGGTTCCAGAAAAGAAGCTACGATTAATAATTGCACAATAACAAATGATGCACTCAATTTTAAAAAATATTTTTACTACAGCTTTAATGATAAGCTGTATTTTTTTGTGTGCTTGTGAAAATGACGTTGAGAAGGTGAAAAATTTATCCCTCAAAAAAACTGGAATTGAAGAAGCGAGGATGGTTAAATTAAACTATACCTTGGGTGGAAAAAAGAAAGCAATCCTTACTGCACCGCTCATGTTAAACGTTCAGGATATTGTGCCTTATGTAGAATTTCCAGAAACAATACATGCTGATTTTTACAATGAAAATGGAAAGATAGAAAGCATCTTAATAGCACATTATGCGAGGTACGAGCAGTATAAAAAAATCGTAAACCTTAGAGATAGTGTTGTGGTAATAAACATTGAAAAAGGAGATACGTTAATTTGCGATGAATTAAATTGGGATAGAAACAGAACAGGCAACGAATTCTATACCGATCGCCCTGTTAAAATCAGAACCAAAACAGAAACCATAAACGGTACAGGCATGGAAGCAAGTCAGGATTTTAAAAACTGGCATATCTTAAATTCTGCTGGAACGATTAGCGTTCCGGCGTCTTCGTTTCCGAAATAAATCTGTGTTCTCCACTTTTAAATAATTTTCATTTTTTGATTGGACAATTATTATGATTTCGAAATTACAATGTCGCTCTTACATATTGCGATTTCGCTCCTCTGGAGCTATTGTTATTTCGCTCCTCTGGAGCTAGTGTGATATCGCTTCTCTGGAGCTATTGTTATTTCGCTCCTCTGGAGCTAGTGTGATATCGCTTCTCTGAAGCTCGATAAAGCAAGCTCTAGAGGAGCGATATGAAAATAGAAAATGTTTAAATCGTCATTCGAGCTCCGTAGGTGCGACATAAAAAATAGGAGCGAGATGATAATAGGACAAAATAATCGGATTTTATTCATCCCATTCAAATAGATATTTTTCATCGTATTCAATATAAAATTGTTCCAAAAATTCGAGGTATTCGTTTTTAAATGATTTCTTTTTGTGGTGGTCTTCTTGGTTGTTAATATACCTGATTACATTATCTAATTGAGAATGATTATATGAAAATGCACCGAAGCCTTCCTGCCATTGAAATTTACCATCTACATATTGTCTTTCATTTATCCATTTTGATGAATTACATTTAATATCCCTAACTAAATCAGAAAGCAAGATGTTTGGTTTTATACTAATCAGAATGTGAATATGGTCCGATACCCCACCGATTGCATATACTTTTTCTTTTTTACCATTTACAACCCCACAGATGTATTTATATAATTCCTCTTTCCATTCGCTTTGAATTAAACTTCTTCGCCCTTTTACTGCGAATACAACTTGTAGATATATTTGGGAATATGTGTTTGCCATTATCTTATATGTCGCCCCTCTGGGGCTAATGTGATTTCGCTCCTCTGGAGCTATTGATATATTGCTCCTCTGGAGCTTCTTTAGATTGTAAACATAGATATTATTTTACTTAATAAATTTTAGTACAGGAATAATAAAATTTCATTTTTTTTCATTGCTTTTTTCATAAATAATTGTATAAATAAAATCAGTTTCTTGGGGTTTATTTGCAAAATTGTTTTTAAATATTAAGCATCAAGTATCCAATATCTAGCATAAAACATCCCTCATATAGTATCAAGCATCTACCATTTTTTATTTTCCCATTTAAATTATTAATCGTAATATTGCGATTGATATGGGAGCAAGTAAAACATCAGAATACACAAAAAAAGAAATCGAATTGGCTAAATATGCGAAAGCAATTTCTCATCCTGCGCGCATTACCATTTTAAATTTTTTGATCAAAAAGAAATCTTGTATTTGTGGGGATATCGTTGACGAATTGCCCATTGCTCAAAGTACCGTTTCGCAACATTTAAAAGAACTCAAAGCATCTGGTTTAATTAAAGGAAATATTGATGGGGTTTCGGTATGCTACTGTATTGATGAAAAAGAATGGAAAAAAGCAAGTCAATCATTAGGCTTTTTATTTGAAAAATTTATTGTCAATAATTCTAAGTGTTGTTGATCTATTTCGTTTAAATCCGTATTAATTATAAAAAAACAAACATTATGCAAACAGAAAAAGAACTAAAAGAAATTGTAAGATTAAAGTATAGCGAAATCGCTTTACAAGATAAAGAAACCAATATGTCGTCGTGTTGCGGAGCCGGTGGTTGCTCTACAGAAGTGTACAACATCATGTCTGAAGATTATTCCACTTTAAATGGTTATAATGCCGATGCAGACTTAGGTTTGGGCTGCGGGTTGCCTACTCAATTTGCTAAAATAAAAAAAGGAGATGTGGTGATTGATTTAGGAAGTGGCGCGGGCAATGATTGCTTTATTGCTCGTCACGAAACAGGTGAATTGGGCAAAGTGATTGGCATTGACTTTACAGATGCCATGATTGAAAAAGCTAGAATTAATGCAGAAAAAAGAGGGTTTAACAATGTTGAATTCAGACAAGGGGATATTGAA
>VFKL01000152.1 GCA_009885535.1 Chitinophagaceae bacterium
CACATTTGTAAATGTATACGTTGGTGTTTCAGATGAAGTATACGTATTGCCATACCATACAAAACTTCCGCAAGCTGTTGCTGTGGTATCACCGGTGTTGCTTGTTTTTGGTGCCGCAACTCCAGAACCTACTGCACTTACACAACCATTTAATGTTTGTGTTACGGTGTAGGTTCCTGCACTACTAACGGTTATGGGTGAAGTTGTTGCAGATGTGCTCCATAACAATGTTCCTGATGCAGTTGTTGACAATGTTGATATGCCATTGCAATTATTTACCACATTCACTGAAGGTGTTGAAGGCGTTGCATTTATCGTCAAATGCAATGTAACCACACTATCACATCCTCCCGCATTGGTTCCCGTCCATGTTGCTGTATTGTTGGATGCTGTATACATTGTGCCATGCCAGATATTACTGTTACATGCACTTATCGTTTCAATAGACGAGGTTGGTGTACAGAGGTATTTATTTGAAGCGCAGGAAACACCTATACTATTTACAGCGCGTATCATTATTGAATTTGTTCCTGCTGCCAAACCTGTTATTGTTAAAGGACTTACAGTGGCAGCAGGTGATAAAGCCGTCCATGTATTGCCGTCGTTTGTAGAATATTCATAATTCGATATTGTTGTGGCAAATACAGAAGATGATTGTGTAAAATTAACGGTAGTGCTACTTCCTAATGTTGCCGAGCTAATCACTGGAGCAACTGCTGCCGTGGAGGTACTACTCGTCATCACAAGGGGGCCCGTGCCAGAACTAGCGACCGCCGCAAAAAGACCATTACCGTAGTTGACAGCACTCCATAAATTATCCGAAGCGGAGGTTCTTATCGTCCAGGTAATCCCATTAGGACTCGTCATCACACGGTTACCTGTGCCAGTATTAGCCACCGCCACAAAAAGACCATTACCGTAAAAGACGCTATTCCAGTTATTATCTGCCGCCGAGGTTCTGGTCGTCCAGGTAGTGCCATTAGGGCTCGTCATCACACGGTTGCCAACGCCAGTACTAGACACTGCCACAAAAAGACCATTGCCGTAAGCGACACTATACCAGGCATTATCCGCCGGAGTGGTTCTACTTGTCCAAGTAATCCCATCGGGGCTCGTCATCACACGGTTACCTGTGCCACTACCTGAAACCGCCACAAAAAGACCATTGCCGTAGGTGACCTTACGCCAGTTATTATTTGCGGAGGTTCTCAACGTCCAGGTAATCCCATCAGGGCTCGTCATCACACGATTAGAACCAGTAACAGACACTGCCACAAAAAGACCATTGCCGTAAGTAACGGAATACCAGTTATTATCCGCCGGAGTGGTTCTACTTGTCCAAGTAATCCCATCAGGACTCGTCATCACACGGTCGCCAACGCCACTAGCGGCAACCGCCACAAAAAGACCGTTGCCGTAGGTTACGTTAAGCCAGTTGTTATCTGCCGCTGAGGTTCTGGCCGTCCAGGTAATCCCATCAGGGCTCGTCATCACACGGTTACCAACGCCACTATTAGCCACCGCCACAAAAAGACCATTGCCATATACAATCCCACTCCATGCATTATCGGCAGCAGAGGTTCTTGTAGTCCAATCGATGCCAACATTTATTAATGCGGCAGGCGCTAGGGTAAACGTTTCAGAAGCAGCACTTACACAACCATTTACCGTTTGTGTAACCGTATAGTCTCCTGCAATGCTAACGTCAATTGTTGAAGTTGTTGCACCTGTACTCCATAATAATGTGCCTGATGCAGTTGTTGACAATGTTGATGTGCCATTGCAAATATTTAAAACATTCACTATTGGTGTTGCTGGCGTTGCATTACTCGTTAAATGCAATGTAACCACACTATCACATCCGCTCACATTTGTAAATGTATGCGTTGGCGTTGCAGATGAAGTATACGTATTGCCATACCAAACAAAACTTCCGCAAGCTGAAGCTGTGGTATCACCGGTGTTTGCATTACCTACAGCCAGTGTTATACTATTGGATGTTGCAGGTGAATTTATATAACATGCTGAAGTTGCATTTAAAATATCCTTGATGCAACGAACAGAGAATCCAAGTGGCTTATTGTTGGGGGCTATTTCTAAATAGCTACTGTTGCTGAAAAGGTTGCGGCTCAGGGCGTTAGTTGCATCATCCTCCGTAGAACTCCACCAGTAACCAAAGGCGCCAAAGTTGGCGAATGGTCCATAGTCACGGTAGCCACCCGGAAGACCTGTAAATCCACTGCTATTATCAGCTCCTACATTTGGATATTGCCAATGTGTAGTACCTGCTTCCTTCATCTTGTCCCCAGCTAATGATTGTCCACCTAATGTTGTTGATAAGGTTGTCCACTCGGTATCTGTTGGTACATGCCAGCCCGTTGGAGCCAAACCTCTGCTATCATTCACTGCGTACCAATTGTATAATTTACCATATAAAGCCGCATAGGTTGCACTGTCATTGTTATAATAACAATAAGCTCCGGTTGTTAATGTCGCCCAGATTGTTGGGTTCTCTACCTTTGGTATTGAATCTCCGTTTTTATAATTAGCTACATTTAAGTTTTTATTAGTCCAAAACTGAGAACCAATGGCAACTGTTGATACATCATTTGATGTAATTTCTACCGTAACCACATCAGCATTAAGCAAACTACTAGTTGTATAGGTTGTACCATTTGTGCCTACATTGTTACCATTTAACTTCCATTGATAAATTGGATAAGCTCCTCCATTTGTTGGGGTAGCCGTAAAGGTTACACTTGTTCCTGCACAAATTCTATTGTCTGTTGATGTTATGATTACACTAGCAGGTAAATTTGGATTTATCGTTAAATGCAATGTTACCACACTATCACAACCACTCACATTGGTAAATGAATGCGTTGGCTTTGCAGATGTAGTATAAGTAATACTATACCATACAAAACTTCCGCAGGCTGTTGCTGTGGTATCAGCAGTGTTGCTTGTTTTTGGTGCCGCCACTCCAGAACCAGCAGCGCTTACACAAGCATTTACTGTTGTTGTAACCGTATAAGTTCCTGCACTGCTAACAGTAATTGGTGAAGTTGTTGCAGCGTTGCTCCATAATAATGTTCCTGATGCAGTTGTTGACAATGTTGATGTGCCATTGCAATTATTTACAACACTTACTATTGGTGTTACTGGCGTTGTGTTTGTTGCCACCACTCCAGATCCAGCAGCACTTACACAACCATTTACTGTTGTTGTAACCGTATAAGTTCCTGCACTGCTAACGGTAATTGGTGAAGTTGTTGCAGCGGTGTTCCATAATAATGTTCCTGATGCAGTTGTTGACAATGTGGCTGTGCCATTGCAATTATTTACAACATTTACTGTTGGTGTTGCTGGCGTTGTATTAATCGTTAAATGCAATGTTACCACACTATCACAACCACTCACATTGGTAAATGTATGCGTTGGTGTTTCAGATGATGTATACGTATTGCCATACCATACAAAACTTCCGCAAGCTGTTGCTGTGGTATCACCGCTGTTGCTTGTATTTGGTGCCGCCACTCCAGAACCTGACGCACTTACACAACCATTTACAGTTTGTGTAACGGTATAGGAATTTGCAGCACTAACGGTTATGGTTGAAGTAGTTTCATTTGTGCTCCATAATAATGTTCCGGTAGCAGTTGTTGACAATGTTGATGTACCATTGCAATTATTTACCACATTTACTGTTGGTGTTGCTGGCGTTGCATTTGGTGCCGCCACTCCAGAACCTGCCGCACTTACACAACCATTTAAGGTTTGTGAAACGGTATAGGTATTTGCAGCACTAACGGTTATAGTTGAAGTAGTTTCATTTGTACTCCATAATAATGTTCCTGATGCAATTGTTGACAATGTGGATGTGCCATTGCAATTATTTACCACACTTACTATTGGTGTTGCTGGGATTGTATTAATCGTTAAATGCAATGTTACCACACTATCACAACCACCAACATTTGTAAATTTATGCGTTGGCGTTGCAGATGAAGTATAGGTAGTGCCATACCATACAAAACTTACGCAGGCAGTTGCTGTAGTATCGCCGGTATTGGGGGTACATGTAGCCGAAATTTCATTAAGCACAACTCCACTTATTGAATTATTTTGCACAAATTTATTTGTAGTATTTACACTGCTGTTATTATCTATCGACCATGAAGTGCCGTTATGTATTAGCAATTTCAAACTGCTTTCTCCAAGCCCGTTTAAATCTGAATTGTTGTAATATATTTTTAATGCTCCGCTAAAAGCATTGGTAGCATCTATAAACTGATACACCTTGTTAATATGTTGTATTCCGGTACTGTGGCTTACTACATTGTTTCTTACAAGACTACTGATATTCATAGTGAATTCGGCAGCGGGTGTGAGATCCATACTATCTGCAGAAATAACCGTAGCGGCCGCTAAGTTAAAATCGGTACCAGGCGTTACCGAAATAATTTGCGCCTGTGTTGTGAAGGATAATAATCCCAACAAAAAACTGGTAAGTATAAAAAGGTTTTTTTTCATTTTTTGTTTTTTTATACTGTTTGTTTTTTACCGCCACTAATTCACGGATGAACGGATGGATTTTGTTGTTTGTTTATTAATGTGCTTCGTTATGTTCAACTTCTTATATAATGTATTGCGTTCCCCTCTGCCTTTAGGAGTGAGGTTTTGAGCATGATGTTTTTTAACTCAGCTACATTTTGCACGCCCTGCTAATCCTTGAGGCAACGAACATACATCCCAATTGTCTTGATATTGGAATAATTCCTGCTTGTAACGTAAAGGTTACTCATTGTAAGGTCCCAGGCGTAAATTGCATCGTACTCCGTAGAAGTCCACCAGGTTGCTGTTCCGGTCGTGGAACTGGAGTAGCTGCTGGAATTAACTCCGCCGTTGAATGTTCCATCGGGGGTTCGGATACCACCCGGTGCGGCTGAAAATCCATAGGGATTAAAAGCATTTGAACCCCAATTATTTGCCCTGAGATCTTTTCCTGCCAATGATGTTCCTCCTAAATAGTCTGTTAATTTTGTCCACTCAATATCGGAAGATATATGATAACCTTCGATTGAGGGTGCCAGCTTTTTTCTCAATGATGGAGTACTCAATGATGACTGATCGTAAATACCTGCTACAGCATACCAATTGTACAACTTGCCATATATTACACCATATGCAGGATCATTATTATAATAGCACCAGGCTCCAGTGGTTAATGATGACCAAGTAGCACTATTAGTTACTTGAGGTATGGACGTTCCGTCACTGTACCTTGATACATTGAGGTTTTGTGTTGTCCATACTTGTGTGCCAATTTTAGCCCGCGGAGTAGTATCGGCAGATAAAGAAGTAGCAAAAGCCACCTTACCCCAATTAAAACCATCGTACACATTTAATTCGCCAATATAACCACCACAATCGGTACACCATATAGTTAAGCCAGCAGAAGCAGAAGTTAGTACCAATAAATCACGTTGGGCTTCGGTCATGCGAGGAGGGAAAGACCCAATCTGTGCCTTGCTGCTTGTTGTAATTGCCAGCGTAATCATTAATACTGTTGTGAGAATGTTTTTTTTCATATTTTTATTTTTAATTGTTTGTTTTATTTATTGCCACGAATTCACGAATGAACGTATAGATTGGTTGTTTGTTTTTTACTGTCATTTGTTTTATTCAACTTCTTATATATTGTATTGCGCCCCCTTCTGTCTTTAGGAAATGTTTTCAAAAATCGGCCCGCCCGGGCGGGCATTATCAATGAATCAACCCTACCGCTCTTTGCAAACGCTTCTAATCCCTGAGGCAACGAACAGATAACCCACAAGTCTTAATGCTGCTTGTTTTGCTGTTATTGCTGTTGCTGTAGTACAGGATTCGGTACCAGGCGTTCGTCGTAAGGTTCTCCGTAGAACTCCACCAGTACGCATTGCTACCATTGTTGAGGAATTTCCCAACGCTGCCTCGGGCGCCACCAGGAAGGCCTGCAAATCCACTGGTATTATTAGCTCCTGTATTTGGCCAAGTCCACCTTGTTGTACCTGCCGATTTCATTTTGCCACCTGCTACTGTTAATCCACCTAATGTTGTCGATAAAGTTTCCCAATCTTCATATGTGGATACATGCCAGCCCAATGGCGCCAAACCTCCATGTGTACTATCTTTCACTGCATACCAATTATACAACTTGCCATATATCTCCCCATATGCAGGATCATTATCATAATAGCACCAGGCTCCTGTAGTTAACCCAACCCATACTGTTGAATCTGTAACATATGGAATAGTGTCGCCATTACGATAATATGAAGTATTCAAATTCTGAGTCATCCATTTCTGTGTGCCTATTTGGATAGTAGGCAGGGCATCAGGTATAACGGTTGGAGTTGCTGTTGTAAGTGTTACCCAGACTGTGCTTGATTTATACTCTAAACTATTCGTTGTTGTATTAAATATCACTAACCCTGATGCAGGATTGACTATCGCATCTCGCTGGGTTGTTGTCATGCGTGGTGGTAAAAATCCCTTTGTCGTTGATGTTACTTCCAACTGTGCCGAAGGATTTCTAGCAGCCGTTGATACGCCAATACCTACCTGGGCATTGCTGCTTGTTGTAATAAATAATGCAATAATAAATACTGCTGCGAGGATGTTTTTTTTCATGTTTTGTTTTTTATTTTTTGTTTTTATTGCCACGAATTCATGAATGAATGGATGGGTTTGGTTGTTTGTTTGTGCTGCGCTTCAATTGCAACATCGAGTACCACAATGCGTTCCACACCTCCTTTAGGAGCAGGGTTGAATACTTCAATCTGTTATTCTGGTTTGTGTTAGGTATGCTTAAAATCTATTGCTTGAGCAAAATTTGTCAGTATAAAAACCATCAAGCAAGTTGTATGGTTTTACCAAATAGATTTTCTTTTAAGAGAATGATTTTTGTAGGGGACTTTGTTATGCTATCGACTACAAAAGTAGGGTTTTTACAAGCAGAAATAATTAAGTTATTGTTACTTTTTTTTTGATATTGTAAAAATAAAATAAACAATTAAGGATAACTCACGGTTGAAACGGTGGGCTATTTTAATAAAAATATTAACACTTAACAACGTCTAGTAATAAATTTAAAAGTCAAATTTTTCCAACAAAAAACCCTCATAATATTCATTACAAGGGTTTTAATTTTATTAGCTTAAATAAAAATTTACGCAACTTTTTCCACCTGCATATAATTCAATTCTACAGGTGTTGCACGTCCGAATATTTTTACTTGTACTTTGATTTTCTTTTTCTCGTCGTTTACTTCTTCGATTATACCATTGAAATCGTTGAATGGACCGTCGATAATTTTGATGGTTTCGCCAATGATGAATGGTTCGCTCATGGTAACGCTTCCCATATCGCTCATTTCATCCATTTTGCCCAACATTTTATTTACTTCAGACTTTCTTAAGCTGATGATTTGACCTTTTGAACCTTTGCCGTCAGTTAAAAAATGCATTACATTACTTACATTGCTAATACTTTGTGCAATATCATCTGGAAGATTATGTCCACTAACTTCTATCATGATATAACCAGGATAATAATTTCTTTCACGCATTACTTTCTTTCCATTAGCTACTTTGTACACTTTTTCAACAGGAAGGAAAATTTGTTTTATGATTTTATCCCAGCCATTACGTATGATATCTTTATCTAAATATTCCTTTATTTTACGTTCCTTTCCACTAACAACCCTCAAAACGTACCATTTTGTTTCTTTTTCAGCAGGTGTAGGAACTGTATTTTCAATCGTTTGTGTGTCTTCCATGATTACTTAAATAGTGAGTAGATGAATTTCATTGATCCACTGGCGATAAAATCCATTCCGCCAACAATTAATGTAATAAATAATGTAGCGCCAATTACAATCATTGTAGATTGTTGTAATTGCTCCCATTTTGGCCAGCTTACTTGCTCTAGCAATTCAAGATATGATTCTTTTACAAAATTTGTGAACTTGTTCATATAAGTCGTTTATTGTCGTTTATTGCTTTAATAGTTTGAAATTAGTTTTTATTACAAAAATATTTTTACTTCTAACTCTAAACTTAGATTCAGCACGGGCACTAGGATTCGAACCCAGATCAAAGGTTTTGGAGACCCGTATGCTACCGTTGCACCATGCCCGTAGAAAGCAAAAGCTATCCTGATATGATTCAGGACAGCTTTTGTATTTATTTTTTAAAGATAGTTATATCTTTCAAGTTTATTGCAATTGCAAGAAACTATTTAATGATTTCTGTAACCTGTCCGGCTCCAACAGTACGTCCACCTTCACGAATCGCAAACTTCAAACCTTTTTCCATCGCGATTGGTTGAATCAACGTAACAGTTAAATTGGTATTATCACCAGGCATGATCATTTCTGTACCAGCATTTAAAGTTACTTCACCAGTAACGTCTGTAGTACGGAAATAGAACTGAGGACGATATTTGTTAAAGAATGGCGTATGACGTCCACCTTCTTCTTTGCTCAATACGTAAACCTCACCTTTAAACTCAGTATGCGGAGTGATTGAACCTGGCTTACAAAGAACCATACCACGACGGATTTGAGTCTTTTCAATACCACGTAACAATAAACCTGCGTTATCTCCAGCTTCACCTTCGTCCAATAATTTTTTAAACATCTCAACACCTGTAACTGTAGAAGTCAATGGCTTTTCCATTAAACCTACAATCTCAATACCTTCACCCACTTTGATACGACCTCTTTCGATACGACCAGTTGCTACCGTTCCACGACCAGTGATAGAGAATACATCCTCAACACTCATCAAGAAAGGTAGATCAACTAATCTTGGAGGTAACGGAATGTAGCTATCAACAGCATCCATCAACTCATCGATTTTCGCTACCCATTTGTCTTCACCAGCTAAAGCACCAGTTGCTGAACCTTGGATAATTGGTGTGTTATCACCATCAAATCCATAAGAAGATAACAACTCACGAATTTCCATTTCAACTAATTCTAATAATTCTGGATCATCAACAAGATCTACTTTGTTCATGAAAACCACAACTTGAGGTACACCTACCTGACGAGCCAAAAGGATATGCTCTTTTGTTTGAGGCATTGGACCATCTGTAGCCGCAACTACTAAGATAGCTCCATCCATTTGAGCAGCACCGGTAATCATGTTTTTAACATAATCGGCGTGACCTGGACAATCTACGTGTGCATAGTGACGACTTAAAGTAGCATACTCAACGTGCGCTGTATTAATCGTGATACCTCTTTCTTTTTCTTCAGGAGCACCATCGATATCGTCATAATTTTTTTTCTCCGCTAAACCTTTTTTTGACAAAACATCGGTTATAGCGGCTGTAAGTGTTGTTTTACCATGATCCACGTGACCGATGGTTCCAACGTTAAGATGGGGTTTATCCCTCTTGAATGATTCTTTTGCCATTTTTTAAATTTTATTTATTGTTTTGAAATTTTATTTTATCTGAATTTATAGTCGGCAGATAATTGACTTAATTTTTTTATTTAACAGCAAGTTTTTACCGTTCTTTATTTTAGAGCCATAGGTGAGAATCGAACTCACGACCCCTTCCCTACCAAGGAAGTGCTCTACCCCTGAGCTACCACGGCTTGCAGAGCATGACTAAAAAACCAAGAGCGGAAGACCGGGCTCGAACCGGCCACCTATAGCTTGGAAGGCTATCGCTCTACCAAATGAGCTACTCCCGCTTGTTTAATTTGCTGATTTACGTATGCAGCATCAACTTATTTAAAAGAACTATCCAATTCGCAAATTAGCACATAATCAAATTAGCTAATTTGCTTTGTGGGCAGAGCAGGGTTCGAACCTGCGTACTCGTGAGAGAACAGATTTACAGTCTGTCGCCTTTAACCGCTCGGCCATCTGCCCAAATTCAATTATGAAGTTTAATTCAAAAAATTCAACAACTTCACACTACTTTCTTTTGTCTAAACCTGAGCCACTTGTCGGAGTCGAACCA
>VFKL01000020.1 GCA_009885535.1 Chitinophagaceae bacterium
ATGATTGGTGCCATTTCAAACATATTGGCTATTACCCTTGGGCTGCCAAAATCATCATCCATAAACACTTCAAATTCGTTTAACCAGTTGTTTATTTTCGAATCCAATTCAGTATCAGTAGGGGTTGTATTATTAGAAACAGGTAAATTTTTCAACACCTCGTAGGCTTCCCATAAGCGCTTCAATGCTTTTTCACTTGCTGATAATGCCTCACTGCTAAAGTCTAACGTGCTGCGATAGTGGCTTTGTAAAATAAAAAAACGAACCGTCATCGGATGAAATGCTTGCGTTAAAAGTGGATGATTGCCACTAAACATTTCCGTTAGTTTAATCACATTATTGTAGCTCTTGCCCATCTTTCTGCCGTTGATGGTAATCATATTGTTGTGCATCCAATATTTTACAGGCGCAGAATGATTGCAAATGGTACTTTGTGCAATTTCACTTTCGTGATGGGGAAACAACAAATCCATCCCACCTCCATGTATGTCAAAATTAGATCCAAGATATTTTGTAGCCATGGCAGAACATTCAATATGCCAACCCGGGAAACCTTCGCCCCATGGGCTTTTCCAACGCATGATGTGCTCGGGTGGCGCAGCTTTCCATAAAGCAAAATCGGCAGCATCTCTTTTCTCTTGTTGACCATCTAATTCTCTACTAACATCTTCTCTATTTCCAGCATCTAACAATTCCTCTAACACACGCCCACTCAATTTTCCGTAATCATGTGAAGCGGCATATTTTTTTACATCAAAATAAACCGAACCATTTACTTCATAAGCATATCCTTTTGAAATAATGTCTTCTATCATTACAATCTGCTCTACGATATGTCCAGTTGCAGTGGGTTCAATACTAGGCTCTACACAATTAAATTGCTTCATTGCCCAATGAAAAAGATTCGTATATTTTTGAACCAATTCCATGGGTTCTAATTTTTCTATCTGTGCTTTTTTACTCACTTTGTCTTCAGCTTCTCTTCCTTCTTCTTCAAAATGTCCAGCATCCGTAATGTTGCGCACATAACGCACTTTGTATTTTTTGTAGGTTAGATATCTATACACCACATCAAAACTAATGTAAGGCCTTGCATGACCTAAATGACTTTCGCCACTTACGGTTGGTCCGCAAACATACATGCCCACATAACCTGGCGTAATGGATTCGAATAATTCTTTTTTTCTAGTGTATGAATTGTAAATATGTAATGCCATTTTTTATAAATATAGGTACAAAGATAAGGTGGAGAAACATTCTGATTAAGAGAAAATCCTATTCGTTATTTCGGTCTTATTTTTCGTGAATGAATTTCACGTCCGAAACAATTGGATAATGGTCGCTTAATTTCTTTTTTACTCTTGTGAATTGGTTGATGTTAAATTTTTTATCAACAAAAATATTGTCGATTCTTAACGTTGGCAATATTCCTGTAAATGTATTTCCAATTCCTGAGCCCATTGATCTAAAAGCATTATTAAGGCTTTCTCCAATGAGATTGTATGCGTAACTATTGGGCAAATCATTAAAGTCGCCACATAGAATTACAGGGTAAGGACTTTTATCGACCTCTGATTTTATATTTTCAATTTGTTGTTTTCTTTTTATAAAGCCAATCTTTAATTTTTTAATTACCGATTTGGTTTGGTAATAACTATAGTCGTCCGTTAAACTGGGATTTTGTATATACATTTTATTGGTTGGTGAAAACCGAAGCGATTGCAAATGAATGTTAAACACCCTAATTGTATCCGCATCTTTCACAACATCCACATATTGATAAATGGCATTGTAATTGCTTTTTTCAACGGCAATAGTTTTGTGGTTTACTATTGGAAACTTGCTGAAAGTTATAATGCCAAAATGATGGTTTCTATCGAAATCCAACTTTTTATCGTAAGCATAATGGTAGTTTTTTAAACCCATTTTTTTTTGAAAATCGGGAATGTAATTAATGGCATTTCTAGTGGTATCGTTGGCTACCATTTCTTGAAAGCATGCAATATCTGGATGAAATGAGTTTACTATCTCAATCATCTCAGTTTTTTTTTCGGGATGCGATTTGTGTTCAAGAATTACAAAATGCTCCACGTTCCAACTCATCACCCGAATATTATCCCTTTCTTTTTTGTAGTTAAAACTCTCCAATCGCCATTGTAATACGTGCTGTAAAGGCATCCAGCAAATTGCAATGCTTATTATACTGATTAGCGTTAATGCAGGTTTTATAAAAAGCCAAAAGAAAAAGAAAAAAATTAAGATGGCGAAATAATAGAACGAAGCAAGATTTAAAAAGTTAAATATCCAATGATTGCCAAGTGGGGATTCCATCCCGTAAATACTTAATAATAGCAAAATTGAAACAAACACATTTGCTGTTATTAAAATTGTTTTGCCAGCTTTTCGAAAGAAATTATTAGCCATTTTTAAAGTTACTTATCTAAATACAATTGGTTTAAGTTTTCAAAACAAATTGGTTTTTTAAACACGAAAATCAATGGGGTTAGTATTTGTTATTCTTCAGCAGCTTTTCTCAAAACAGTTTTTTCTTCTTCCGATAAAGATTCATACCCATGGAGGTTTATTTTATCTAAAATCTCATCCACTTTTTGTTGGTTAACGTGCATTGTTTTGGAATACGGTTGTCTATTGCCTGTGTTGTAGAAAACTTTATTTTTTATCGATTCCTTCGAATCTTTTGTAGGTGGGGTGAGTAGGTTTATTATCCAATTATAAAATCGGTTCATCCAAACGCTTATGTCTATTCCTTTTCTCAATAACAAAACAACTAAAACGCCCATTATAGCTCCACCAATATGTGATAAACTTTGCGCAGCTTCCATGCTTGCCACACCAGCCAAATCGATAATAATGTAAATCGCCAAAAGCACCCAAATAGGAATGCCTTTTCTGATTTGAGTAAAGAAACGATGATCGGGAGCTATCATTGTTGTAGCTGCGGCAACCGCCATTGTAGCTGCATTTGCACCAATTAATCCAGCGTGCGTAATGTTTCCTTTAATAGGAGAAATTATATAATGGGCTGCAATGAATACAACTGCACCCATAATTCCACCATAAATATATGTGGGGATTAATCTTTCGTTTCCCAAATACTGTTGAAATACATATCCAAATGCCCAAAGCCAAAGCATGTTGCTTATAATCCGCATCAGACCTGCATTCGTGTCGCTAAACATGTACGTTAATATTGTCCATGGACGAGTTAAAAACAAATTTAAATCCGCAGGAAGCTCAATCCATTTTATGATTCCGTCGTAAAAAGCGGATAACGTTTTATCATCAAAGAAAAACGCCACTTGTAAAAAAAGTAAGGTCATAAAAAAAACGGCATTGACTACAATTAAAGCCACCAACGCATTGTTATCGCTTCCAAAGCGTAATAAGTTTCTCTTCCGATTTTTGTATTCTATAAATCTGTCTGATTCTCCCATTTAAAAAAAAGTTTTTTTATTTGTTTTATTCCAAAAAATTACAATAATTAATCCTGCTAAAGCACCGCCTACATGCGCAAAATGCGCAACATTATCGCCAGGTGCATTTGAAACGCCACCAAAAATATCAAATGCAATCAATGCAGTTAATGCCCATTTGGTTTTAATGGGAAAAGGTATAGGAAAAATGTACAATTGTGTATTGGGGAATGTAAATGCGTATGCCGCCAATATCCCCATTATTGCTCCAGAGGCCCCAACTGTAGCGTTCATCGATAACATATTTTGATACAACTCCACGTTTTCTGGCGACATGAAATTATGATCCCAAACCCAATTGCTATAAGAATAACTGCCCATTTGAGCAATGCCTGCAACCAATCCGCAAATCAGATAGAAAACCAAAAAACGTTGATGCCCCCATAATTTTTCCATCATGGCGCCAAACATCCATAATCCAAACATGTTGAAAAGCAGATGAAAAAAGCTGCCATGCATAAACATATGCGTTATCAATTGATAAGGCCTAAAAACATCGGATTTATAATGATGCAATGCGAATAAATCGTTTACCGAATTGTCATTTCCACTTCCGCCAAAAGCCAATTGCGCCACATAAGCTATGGTATTGATAATGATTAGATTTAAAACAATTGGGGTTTCTTTCTGTAAACTTCTAAATTCCATTTTCTAAAGTTAAGCGTTAATCATTTGATTTCAATGTAAGCAAAACCACACATTCAATATGATGTGTATGCGGAAACATATCGACCGGTTGCACTTTTTCTACTTG
Organism: Chitinophagaceae bacterium; assembly: GCA_009885535.1. Classification (GTDB taxonomy): domain Bacteria; phylum Bacteroidota; class Bacteroidia; order Chitinophagales; family Chitinophagaceae; genus Ferruginibacter. The sequence continues at coordinate 4,249 of VFKL01000020.1, forward strand.
GTATTTTTCCGACAAAAGCGCTAAGTCTCTGGCTTGGGTTGCGGTGTTGCAACTTACATACACAATTTTTGGCGCCTCCATTTCTAATAATTTAATCACCAATTTTTCATGCATGCCCACTCTTGGCGGATCGGTAATGACAACATCAGGTTTCCCATGTGTATTAAAAAATGCATCGTTACAAATTTTAATGACATCTCCTGCAAAAAATTCCGCATGATTTATGTTGTTGAGTGTTGCATTTTTTTTCGCATCTTCAATCGCATCTTCAATCACTTCTACACCGATTATTTTTTTAGCACCTTCACTTACAAATAGTCCGATGCTTCCCGTACCGCAATACAAATCATATACAATTTCTTGCCCGGTTAGCCCCGCAAAAGCTTTCGTTACATCATATAATTTTTCCGCTTGTTGGGTATTGGTTTGAAAAAATGATTTTGGGCTTATCATAAAATTTAACGAGCCCAGTTTTTCCATGATAAATCCTTTACCATAGTACACTACAGGCGTTAAATCATATATTGTATCGTTCCATTTTGGGTTGATGGTGTATAATAAAGTGGTAATTGACGGAACTTTTAATAAAAGATAATCGAGCATCTCTTTTGTTTGGGTTTCATCTTCATGATTTAAACAAATATTTACCATTAATTCGCCCGTGGTTGAAAATCGAATGATGATATTTCTAAGCCAGCCTGTATGATCGCGGATATTGTAAAACTCCAATTCCTTAGACTTTGCATAATCGCGGATGGTATTTCGAATTTGGTTATTCACGTCATCCAACAAAAAGCATTCTTGTATATCAATTATTTTATCAAAGATGCGTGGAGCGTGGTATCCAAGCGCGTTTTGAGGCGAGATGCTGATTTCGGAGTCGATTTCATCATTGGTGAGATAACGCTTATTGCTAAACGTAAATTCCAATTTATTTCGATATTGGGTTGTTTTTTCGGAGCCGATGATGGGCATTATTTCTGGAATATCAATTTTGCCAATTCGTTTTAAATTTTGTTCCGCTTCTTGTTGTTTGTACTCCAATTGTTTTTCGTAAGGGAGCATTTGCCATTTACACCCACCACAAACGCCAAAATGTTTACAAAATGGAACCTGTCTGTTGGAAGCAGGCTCAACAATCTTAATTGCCCTACCTTCGGCCCAATCTTTTTTACTTTTTACAATCTGAATATTTACAATATCTCCCGGAATAGCGCCAGATACAAAAATCACTTTCCCATCATGGCGAACCAATGATTTTCCCTCTGCAGCATAGTCGGTAACCTCAATGTTTTCTATTATTATGTTTTTATTTTTTTTTCGCACAGCACAAAAATAACCTTTAATCGTTTAATTTAATTTGTTAATGATTTGTAATTTTACGAATCAGCTTTTTAAAATAAAAAAAAACGCTTTATTTTAGATACATTTGACAACATTTTTAAATTATGAGAAAACAAATTTTACTTTCAAGTCTATTTTTATTTTCAACCATTCTAACCTATTCTCAACAGGCGAAAACTCAATCACAAAAAAAAGAATCCTTTACCGTAACCCTAAAAACCCCGAGTTACAACGAAGGCCTTGCTTATTTATGCTTTCATTTGGGCAAAAATTTAAATATTGAAGATTCGGCTGTTGTTAATGCAAAAGGCGTTGCCATATTTAAAGGCGATAGAAAACTACCAGGTGGAATTTATGCCATTGTTTTTCCAGGCAAACGCTACACTTTTGACTTTTTCGTAAGCAAAGAACAAGAAATCAATATTGAAGCGGATACTTTAAATCTACAAAATCCAAAAATTACCGGTTCGAAAGAAAACAACCTATTTCAAGAATACCAAAACACTGTGGGTATTAAAGGAGGATTATTGCAACGTGAGCGTACCGCATACAGTGCTTCAAGAACGGCAAAAGATTCTGCATTACATCTAGAAAACTACAATCGTTTCAATAAAGAATTAATTGATTATAGAGATACCATTATGATTAAATATCCTGAATCAATGATGACTGCTATGTTATATGCGATGAAAGAACCAGATATCTTGATTAAGAAACCAACAAACAGACAAGACTCTGTAGATAATTACAATTATTACAAAAAGAAATATTGGGAAGGTGTAACTTTTATGGATGAATCTGTAATCAGAACACCATTCTTTTTGCCAAAATTTGAGCGTTATTACAGAGAGATTATGCCTCAATCTTCTGATAGCATTATCAAAGATTTGGATTATAAATTATTGTTGGCGCGTAGTTGTCCTGAAATGTATAAGTTTATGTTGAACTGGTTTACCGATGAATATATTCAACCCAAATACATGGGACAAGATGCGATATTTGTACACCTGTTTGAAAAATATCACAGCAAAGGTTTATCAAATTGGTTGAATGAAAAACAAATGGAAACCATTTCTAGGAGAGCATACATGCAAATGAGCAATTTAATTGGTGTAAAAGCAGCTGATTTAGAAATGGTAGATTCAACCGGAAAGCCAATGAATTTATACAACGTAAATGCAGAGTATACCATGGTGATATTTTGGGATCCTACATGTGGACATTGTAAAGAAGAAGTACCAAGAATAGATTCATTGTACAGAGCTTCATGGAAATCACGTGGCGTAAAAATTTACTCTGTATTATCGGATAATGACAAATATAAAGAGTGGGTAAATTATTTAAAAGAACACAATCTAGGAGATTGGGTAAATATTTACGAAACCAAAGCCATGGAAAAAAAGGTTTCTGATGAATCAAGAGCCAGCTTCCGTCAATTATATGATGTAATACAAACACCAACTTTATTTTTATTGGATAAAGAAAAACGCATCATTGGTAAAAAATTAGGATGGCAACAATTAAATGATTTATTAAAAGCCAAATGGAGTAATAGCGGTGATAAAAAAGAATAATCCTTCTTATAAATTTCAATAATGAAAAAAATTATTTTGTTGTCAGCAAATCTGCTGATTAGTGTATCTCTATTTTCTCAAACGTTGATAAACTATGGCAAACATTCCATTGGCAAGGTTGAGTTTTTAAAAGCGTTTAATAAAAACAAGCCAACATCTGAAAGCAATAAAGAAAAAGCAATTAAGGAGTATGTGGATTTATATGCTAACTTCAAAATGAAGGTAATGGAGGCAATGGAATTGAGGTTAGATACGGCAGAACAGTTCAAAGCTGATGTAGATAATTTTCGTAAGCAAATCGTTGAGAATTATTTAAGCGATGAGAAAACATTCAACATGCTTACTGACGAGGCATTTACAAGAAGTTTGTCGGATTTACATGTGGTTCGATATTCTGTAACTATGGATGAAACTGCATCACCTGAAGATAGCATGGCAAAATACAATGCCATTAAAGCAATTTCTGAGCAACTCAAAAAAATGCCCAATTCAAGGATTAATAATTCTGAAAGTCCATTGGTTGATTATTCAGACATGGGGTTTTTAACGGTTTTCTCTTTGCCTTATGCATATGAAAATATTGTTTACGGCTTAAAAGCTGGTGAAACTTCTAGCCCTTATCGTGCAAAAAAAGCATGGCATGTTTTTAGTGTAATTGAAAAAAGAAAGAGCGTGGGCAAATGGAAAATAGCACAGATATTATTTTCAACACCAGAAAATGCGGATGAATCAATTATGGGAGTGCTCAAGCAAAAAGCAGATTCAGTGTATTCTATTTTAAACCATGGTGCAGATTTTTCGAATGTAGCTAAGTTTGTCAGCGACGATAAATTGACTTATTTGAATGGCGGCGAACTGCCTGAGTTTGGAACTGGAAAGTATGACAATGTGTTTGAATCAGAAGCAATAAAATTGAATAAAGATGGCGATATTTCAGAGCCATTTCAAACATCATTTGGCATTCATATTTTAAAAAGAATTTCGCAATCGCCAGCTCCTTCAACAAAAACTGATGACAATTGGCTTTATGATATCAAACAAAAATTGCTGCAAGACGATCGTATCAAAATTGCCAAAGATAAATTCGCTAAAGACGTTATTGCAAAAATTGGTTTCAAATTAACGAATGCAGTAAAAGCGGAGGATTTATACAATTTTGCAGATAGTATAATGTTTGATTTTGAAATTCCAGATGCACCTGCAACCAAGCCCATTAGTAAAAAAGTGCTTATCAATTTCACCAAAGGAAATGCTACGGGTGAAGATTGGTTGAATTTTATCAGAGATTACAAAGGCAATCCTGATTTATTTAAAATGGAAACCAACGCAATGCTTTGGGAAAAATTTAAAACCTATGCTTCTTTAAATTATTATAAAAATAATCTTGAGTTTTATAATGCAGACTTTGCATATCAAATGCAGGAATTTAAAGAAGGAAACTTGTTGTTTGAAATTATGGAGAAAAACGTATGGTCAAAAGCATCTTCGGATTCTGTTGGTTTGCGTACTTATTATAACGCACATAAAAACCAATACATCTGGTCCAAGAGTGCCGATGTGTTAATAATGAATGCGGTATCTGATGACATTGCAAAAGCAGCAAAGGAAAGCATACAAAGTGGCGTGAATTGGAAAGAATTGGTAGAAGTAAATCAAGGAGAATTACAAGGCGATAGCGGTAGGTTTGAACTCACGCAAATAAATGCAGACTCAACGGCATCTGAAGAAAGTTATTCAGATGTAACGCTTAATAGTGATGGAACAGCAGGATTTATGAAGTATCTAAAATTTTATAAGGATGGCGAGCAGCGTAGCTTTGAAGATGCTAGAGGAATGGTGATAAATGATTATCAGGGCGTGGTAGAAAAAAGATGGCTGAGTGAACTACAAAAAAAATATCCTGTAAAAATCAATGAATCATTGTTGAAAGAAATTATTCAAAAACAATAACTGATTAATCTTTACAGGATTTTGATTGGTGACAAAGGATTAAGATTTCCCTTTTCCTTTTCTTTCTTCCATTTTCTTTAAACGTTGTTTCTTTAATTTTTCAACCATTTTCTTTCTGAATTCGTTGTCTTTAACAAAGAACAAGTTTGTTTTTTCAGCGCCTAAAACTTTAATGAATTTGTCATTGTATTTTTTCTTGGTGTTTAAGCTAGCTTCTTCTTTTTCCAATACGGTTTGCGGCGTTTTTCTTGCATTCATTAAATCTTCGTTATACAGATGGTGAATTGGCCAAAATTTTTCCGCTTCTGTTTCAGTTAAAGTTAGTTCCTGCGTTATAAAAGCGATGTACAATGATTTTATTTTTTCCTTTCCAGGTTGGTTGTCGCCTAAACCATTTTTATTTTTTTGTGCAAATACACCGGTTATTGTTGTTACAAATAATATTGCGGTTAAAAAATGTTTTTTCATGTTTTTATTTTTTTAAAATTTGATTTTCATTAGTAGCATTTCTGTAAAAAAAGATACTGTTATTTTGTTTTATATTTAGTTTAATTGGGTTGTTGTTTTCAATTGATTTAAATAATTATTAGTTGCTTCTTCATCAATCAAAAGTTCATCGTTTTCTAGAATGATTTCGTCTTCTGTTAAAGATGCCACTAAAGCTGCATTCACATCATGTCCATTTTCTTCCAAATAATTTGTAATCTCTTTTTCATCAATTTGCTCAAATTCTGTTTCAAAGCTTTTATTTAAAATGATTTTTTGAGCTTCTTTTTCAATCAAAGAAATTCCTTCATCTTGCTTTTTAGGTAAATTAATGATAATGGTAAATCCAATTAATCCAACAATAACAGCGGCTACTAATTTTATCCAAATATTATTTTTAGAAATTGAAATAACTTTTGCTGGTGCTTTTACTGCTTGTAAAATGTTTTCAGGCAATGTTTCAAAATAGGCATTGGGAATCGTGTAAGGATTTTGTTTTATAGGGTTTGATAAAATATGGCTTTCTGATTCGGGCGAGCCCTCATTTTTTATTTTATCAAGTATAATTTCAGGGAGTTGATCGAAATAATTTTCAGGTGTTTCAAAAATTGGCGATTCAATACATTTTATTAAAACTACAGATTGAGCATGGTCAAAATAATCTTCAGGCACTTCGAAAACATTGCATTTGGGTATGTTTGCAACAACTTCGCTAATGGTTAAAAGCTCTTCTTGTATGTTTTCGTTTTGATTCATGTCGGTTTAAGACGTATTGTTTTTAAATATGTTTAATGGTTTAAAATAAAGTCTTCAATTTTTTTTACGGCATGATGATAACTGGCTTTTAAAGCGCCCTCACTCGTTCCTAAAACGGTACTCATTTGACCATAAGGCATTTCATCGTAGTATCGTAATAAAAACACAACACGTTGTTTTTCAGGAAGTTTTTGAATGGCCAATTGAAGTTTCCATTCCATTTTATTGGCATCGAAATGTTGATCGGCTACAATTTTATTGGATAAATTTGATTCTTCATCACTAAAAGAAATGGATTTTCTTTTGTTTTGGGAGGCTATAAATGTAAGGGATTCATTGGTGGCTATTTTATAAAGCCAGGTGTAGAGTTGACTGTCTTCTCTGAAATTTATTAATCCTTTCCACACTTTTATAAACACATTTTGCAAAACATCGTTGGCATTTTCATGTTCTACAACCATTCTTCTAATGTGCCAATATAATCGTTCCTGATATTTTTTAATGATATGGGTAAACGCGACTTCTTTGTTTATGTCATTTTTGAACTGAAAGATTAAATCATTGTCGTCGTTTGGGTTTATCATAGTCAAATTTATTTGAAAAAAGCTAAGACATAGAAATCCATTAGAGGTTTAACAACTCAAATTCATTTTTTAAAAAGGATGAATTATTTTTTTCTAGAAATAGATTTTTCAGCAGCAGCTGCGATATGATTGGCATCTAAACCATATTTCACCAACAATTCTGCAGGTTTACCACTTTCACCAAAAGTATCGTTTGTGCCAATGTACTCAATTGGAATTGGACAATGTTTCGATGCAACTTGAGCGATGCTGTCCCCCAATCCGCCGATAATATTATGTTCTTCAGCAGTTACGGCACAACCCGTTTTTTGAATTGATGCTAATATCGATTCTACATCAAGTGGTTTAATGGTATGAATATTTATAACTTCTGCAGAGATGCCTTTAGCTTCAAGCAATTTAGCCGCTTCAACGGCAAGCCAAACCATGTGTCCGCATGCGAAAATGCTTACATCAGTTCCGTTAGCAAGCAATTGTGCTTTTCCTAAAACGAAATCAGATTCTTGTGTAAACATTGGCCAAGCCGGACGACCAAAACGAAGATAAACAGGACCTTCCATTTTTGCAATGGCTTTGGTAGCTGCTTTGGTTTGTGCGTAATCGCAAGGAACTACAACCGTCATATCGGGCAACATTTTCATCATACCAATATCTTCAAGAATTTGATGCGTAGCCCCATCTTCTCCAAGTGTGAGTCCAGCATGAGAAGCACATATTTTTACATTTTTTCCGCTATAAGCGATACTCTGACGAATTTGATCATAAACCCTTCCGGTAGAGAAATTGGCAAATGTAGTGGTGAAAGGAATTTTACCTCCGATTGTTAATCCTGCAGCAATGCCCATCATATTGGCTTCAGCTATACCACATTGTATGAAACGCTCTGGAAATTCTTTTATAAATCCGTTAAGTTTTAGCGATCCTGCCAAATCAGCAGTTAATGCAATGATGTTTGGATTTTCTTTTGCTGCTTCTAAAATTCCGTCGCCAAATCCACTTCTTGTATCTTTTGTTCCTGTTGACTGTATGTTTGATAGCATTTTATTTCAGTTTTGGTTTTTATTCTATATTGTCTAATATAATTCCTTTTTGCAGCCGTTTGAATCCAAAATAATTAAATCAAACAGGTTTCCGAATGAGATCAATTGTTTTGTGTTTGGTTTTTTAGTTTCATTTCCCATTGCCAAGCTGTTCGCATCATGTCTTCAAGGTTAAATTGCGGCACCCAACCCAGCAATTGTTTTGCCTTTTCATTATTTGCAAAAATGCCTACAATATCTCCAGCTCTTCTTGCTGATATTTGATAGTTCAATTTGGTTTCGCTTACTTTTTCAAACGTATTGATCACTTCTAAAACAGTATATCCATTACCTGTGCCTAAATTGAAAATTTCGCAATTACGGGTATTCTTTTGCGCAATCAAATAGTTCAATGCTAATGTATGTGCATGTGCAATATCAGATACGTGAATGTAATCTCTAACGCAACTTCCATCACGG
>VFKL01000028.1 GCA_009885535.1 Chitinophagaceae bacterium
GCTAAAATGCTGTTGATGTTTTTTTTTCGAAATAATCCTGTGCTCATATAAAATTGGATTTTTTATTGATGAAGCGTTTATTTAAAATTATGATTCTCTGTCTAATAAGAATCGTGCTAATTTTTCTAGTTCCGTTTTTCTACTGCTTGTTACATTTATTGCTTCAAGTGAAGCCGTCGCTTTTTTGAAGTATTGTTCTTTCAACTCATTCGCCCAATCTGCTACTTTACAATCTGAAAACAATTGTAAAACCTTTTGTACTTTTTCAGGTGAATTGTCTTTTAATAATACTTGTAGTTCATTTTTTTGTGCATCATTTGCCACATCCAAAGCATGTATCAACAAAAATGTTTTTTTATTGGCGATTATATCACCACCTACTTGCTTTCCAAATTTTTTGGGATCGCCGAATGCATCTAAATAATCATCTTGAATTTGAAAGGCGATTCCTAAATTTTTACCAAACTCATATAAATGATGTTGATTTCCAATGCTTGCACCACCCACAATTGCACCCAACTGCAAACTAGCTGCTAATAAAACTGAGGTTTTCAAGGTAATCATTTGTAAATACTCGTCAAATGCCACATTTTCTTTTTGCTCAAAATCCATATCCAATTGCTGACCTTCACATACTTCTTTTGCTGTTCTGTTAAACAATCGCAATACTTCGTGAAGTTTATCAGAACTCATTTTATTGATGTGCTCATAAGCCACCACCAACATTACATCACCAGCGAGCAATGCGGTTGAATCACCATATTTTGAATGCACGGTATCCATTCCTCTTCGCAATGGCGCCTTATCCATGATGTCATCATGTATCAAACTGAAATTATGAAAAAGCTCAATAGCACTTGCAATATGAAACGCATCTTGATGTAGATCTGAAAACAATTCATTGGCCATCAAAACCGAAACTGGTCTTACCCTTTTGCCTCCTAATTGTAAAATATATTGCGCGGCATCATACAAATTTTCGGGTGTTTCTGGAAAATGACGTGTATTAAAATGCTGCTCAAATTTTAAAGTTAAATCACCAAAAGAATGCATTTTTTTATTTTTATTTTTTATTAAAAGTGATTAAAGTGTAAGCGTCGGCTTTCTAACTATTAATTAAATTATTTATTTCTTTTTAGATTTTGCTTTTTTTACAGATAAGTTGCCTTCTACTACCCATTCGTAATCCAATTGGCGTTTGGTTAAATTGGCAGCTACAACACGAATTTTTATTTTATCCCCCATTCTAAATTTCTTCTTCGTGTTTAATCCAATAAGGGCGTAATCTGTTTCATCATGTTGAAAATCGTCGTATTCACTCAAATCTCTAATGCTGATTAATCCTTCGCATTTATGCTCAACGGTTTCTACCCAAAATCCAAATCCAGATACACCGCTGATTACCCCATCAAATTCTTCGCCGATGTATTGCTTCATAAATTCAACTTGTTTGTACTTATTTCCAGCTCGTTCGCATTCCATTGCCGCACGTTCTCTATCGCTGCAATGCTTACACCAATCTTCTAATTTATTTTCAACTTTAATGTTTTTTTCCAAACACGACAATAAAATTCGGTGCACCATTACATCAGGATATCTTCGAATTGGCGAAGTGAAATGACAATAATGTTCGAACCCTAGCCCATAGTGACCGATATTTTCGGCGGTATAAACAGCTTTTGCCATCGTACGAATGCCCAATTGTTCCAATACATGCTGCTCAGGCTTTCCTTGAATTTCATTTAATAAATTATTAAAAGAAGTAGCCACTTGTTTTTCATCATGCATATCAAACGCATACCCAAACTTTTTCGCGAAAGCCACAAATGGTTTTAACTTTTCATCACTTGGGGTATCATGTATTCGATATGGAAAAGGAATGGCCTCTTTATTAATTTTAATTTTATTCACATATTCTGCAACTGCTTTATTGGCAAGCAACATAAACTCTTCAATCAATTTATGTGCATCTTTACTTTCTTTTACTACAATACCAATAGGACTTCCATTTTCATCCAATTGAAACTTCACTTCTGTAGATGAAAAATTTATCGCACCTTGTTCAAATCTTTTGGCACGGAATTGTTTTGCCAAATTATTTAATAGCAAAATCGCTTTAAAATTAATCCCTTCTTGGGTTTCAATGATTTGTTGTACATCTTCATAAGCATATCTGTGATTGCTATGAATAACCGTTCTGCCAATCCATTGATGTTTGATTTCAGCCCTATTGGTGATTTGAAAAACAACAGAAAACGTATATTTATCCTCGTTAGGTCTTAGGGAGCAAAGTTCATTTGAAATCTTTTCGGGCAACATTGGATTTACGCGATCTGGTAAATAAACACTGGTGGCTCTTTCGTATGCAGATTTATCGAGTAAACTGCCTTGCTTTACAAAATGGCTAACATCGGCGATATGAACGCCAATTTCATAATTTCCATTATCCAAATTTCTGATTGAAATGGCATCATCAAAATCTTTAGCATCAACCGGATCAATCGTAAAGGTTAATATATCTCTGAAGTCTTTTCTTTTTGACAATTCTTCGCGGGTGATTTTTTCGGAGAAAGATTCGGCTTCTTTTAAAACAGCATCATCGAAACCCATAGTAAAACCAGCGCCAATCAAGATTTCTTTCATCGCTAAATCTGATTCATTACGGGCATCAATAATAGATTCGATTACACCTTGAGGTTTACGATCATTTTTATCCCAACGAACCAAACGTGCCATAACGCGATCTCCATCTACAGCTCCTTTTAATTCATCCATCGGAATGAAAAAATCGGGAATGGGTTTTTCGCCTGAAGGACAAAAAAACGCTGTCGTTTTAGTAACTTGAAGATTCCCCAAAAACACCACTTGTTTTCTTTCCACAACATCAATAATTATTCCTTCAACTCTTTTAATTCCAGATCCACCTGTGGCAATTTGTACACGAACCGTATCTCCATGAAATGCTTTACCAAAATCATTGGGCTTCACTATAATGTCTTTTTCTTGATCTTCTACTATTACAAACCCCATTCCACTTCTGCTGATATCCAATTTACCTTTTAGGATTTTGGTTTGAGATGATTTCTTCGTCTTTGTTGTTTTCTTTTTGTCCATATATTATTAATGAAATCTAATTCAGTTGTTATTAAATAATTAAAAAGTGAAAAGTGAAAAGTGAAAAAATGCGAAAACATAACAATCACATTTTTGATTTTTTAATTTTTACTTTTGAATTAAAATAGACATATACAATGTCCTAATTTTTGATAGCGATTACCGTTATGTCTATTTTGTATGCAATGTACGGAATCTAGTGTTTTTTTTACCCATCATTCGTTAGGAATGACTTGAAATATTTGTATAACTGATTATAATGTGAATTGTAGCTCAAGAGCAGACTTAATTTTATCAAAAAAAATGAACTCATTTGAAACTGTTGTTGAAACATTAGAGGCTTTAAAAAAATCGGGATACACATTGGATTTGAATATCAATTTTGATAAAAATTTGAGTAAAGAAGAATGGCTCAATCCCATTGATTTTGAAATCATTGAGACCTACCGATTTGAAGGAGATAGTAACCCCTCGGATGAAGACGTAGTTTATGCTTTATCTTCAAAAGACGGAAAGTATAAAGGTGTGTTTACGGGAGCATTTGGAAGTTATGCAAATATAGAATCTTTTGAAAATATTCATTATTTGGCATTTCATCATTAATTTGCGTGGATGAATAGAAAAAAATTCCTCAAAATGGGATCGTTGGGTTTAGCAACCATTAATCTCCCAAAAATTTCTTCCCCAGTAAAAAAGCCAATTGTAATTTCTACTTGGGATAGTGGAATGCCTGTAAATGCGGAAGCGTGGAAGATATTATCCAATCAAGGAAAATCGGTTGATGCGGTGGAAGCTGGCGCTATATATATCGAAAACGACATCAATTGTTGTGTGGGACTTGGCGGCTTTCCGGATAGAGACGGCATTGTAACGTTGGATGCTTGTATCATGGATGAAAAAGCAAACTGTGGTGCTGTAGCTGGTTTGGAACAAATCAAACACCCAATATCTGTAGCCAGAAAACTAATGGAAACCACACCGCACGTTATATTAGTAGGTGCCGGTGCGCAACAATTTGCTTTGGAGAATGGGTTTAAATTAGAAGAAAAAAAACTATCTGATGATGCTTCAAAAGCATATAATCAATGGTTAATACAAAGCAAATATCAGCCAGAAATAAACATTGAAAATAAAAAACAAAACGGCCCATTTGCACCCAATTTTTTTGAAGATGGAACTGCAAATCATGACACGATGGGTTTGGTGGCGATGGATTTCAATGGAGATTTATCAGGCGCGGTAACCACTTCTGGGATGGCCTATAAAATTCACGGTAGAGTTGGCGACTCTCCTATTATTGGCGCGGGTTTGTTTGTAGACAATGAAATTGGCGCAGCTACAAGCAGTGGTGTTGGCGAGGAAGTAATTCGCATTTGCGGAACGCATCTGGTGGTGGAATTTATGCGCAATGGCTATTCACCAGAAATGGCTTGTAAAAAGGCTTGCGAACGCATTGTAAAAAGAGATCCCAAAAAAGCGGCTACCTTACAAGTTGGATTTTTAGCATTAAACAAAAAAGGCGAATACGGCGGTTATGCCATACAAAAAGGATTTGTATTTAGTGTAAAAAGTAATGACGAAAACGAAATCCATTCCACTAAATTTTTGATATAAAACCTATGGATTTTACTTTAGAAGTGATAGCGTTTAATATCGAGAGTTGCATTTTGGCAGAAGCCAATGGAGTGTCTAGAATTGAACTATGCGATAACCAAGCTGATGGTGGAACAACGCCTTCTTATGGTTTTATAAAAGCCGCTAGAGCAATTTTATCTATTGAATTGTATCCCATTATTAGACCTAGAGGTGGTGATTTTTTGTATTCAGATGCAGAATTCGACATCATAAAATCAGATGTTTTGTTGTGTAAAGAATTGGGATGCGATGGCGTTGTAATTGGATTGTTGAATGCTGACGGCACTGTAGATAAAGAGAGAACAAAAATATTAACTTCAATCGCCTATCCCATGGGCGTTACGTTTCATAGGGCATTCGACAGAACAAATGATATGTTTGAAGCTTTGGAAGATATCATTGAATGTGGTTGTGAACGCATATTAACCAGCGGACAAAAACCTACCGCTTATGATGGAATGGATAACATAAAAGCACTTGTACAAAAAGCAGACACTCGAATTATCATCATGCCAGGCAGTGGAATCAATTCGAAAAATATTGTTGAAATTGCCCAATATACTGGTGCAACTGAGTTTCATAGCTCAGCAAGAAATTTCGTAAAAAGTAAGATGCAATTTGCTCAACCAACAATGAATGAACAATTGACGAATGTACATTTGAATGCAGAAGAAGTAACAGCAATTATAAACGCTTTGAAATCATGCTAATCAAAACATATTTTTTTTGCTTTTCTATTTTCTTATCCAGCTTTTTGTTTGCTCAAAATATTGAAGTTAATCTCAATAAAAACTGGCAATTTAAATCAACCATCACTGAACTTTGGCATCCTGCAATTGTACCCGGCTCTGTTCATACTAACCTAATTAAAACAAAACAAATTGAAAATCCGTTTTATGGGGATAATGAAAAAAAGCTTCAATGGATAGACACTTCAAATTGGGAATATAATTGTCAATTCAATATTGATACATCACTTTTCAATAAAAAGAATATTGATCTTGTTTTTGATGGTTTAGATACTTACGCGTTTGTTTATGTAAATGATGAATTACTTCTGACTACCAACAACATGTTTGTGCAATGGGTTTGCAATATAAAAGCTGTCGTAAAGTTGGGAACCAATAATATTCGTGTGGTGTTTAATGCGGCTAAAAAAATAACGGATTCAATTGCGAAATCAAAATCACCGATGATTTATCCGGATAATAACCGGGTTTATGTCAGAAAAGCTCAGTATCAATTTGGCTGGGATTGGGGGCCAGTTTTTATTGGTGCGGGCATTTGGAAAAAAGTATGGATAGATGGGTATGATGATGTGTCTAGCAGAGAAAAAAATCAAATCAAAAAAGACATTTTAAATGCAAAGAGAAAATTAGATGTCAAATTAATTCAGCAAAAAGACAGTATTGGTCAAAGTTTTTATTTTGAAAAAAATGGCGTTCCTATTTATATGAAGGGTGCTAATTGGATTCCAGCAAACATTTTTCCTGATGCGGTTACTCGAAATGATTACCGAGCATTGCTCATAAAAGCTAAAGAAGCCAATATGAATATGCTTCGGGTTTGGGGCGGCGGAATTTATGAATCGGATGATTTTTACGATCTCTGCGACTCTTTAGGCATCTATGTTTGGCAAGATTTTATGTTTGCCGGTGGCATGTATCCTGCAGATGCTGCTTTTTTACAAAATGTAAAATCAGAAGTTAAATATCAGATAGAAAGATTGCGCCATCACCCATCCATTGTACTATGGTGCGGAAACAATGAAATAGAAGAAGCATGGAAAAACTGGGGATGGCAAAAACAATACAATTTACATGGAGATGATTCAGCAAAAATTTGGCATGAATACGAAACTTTATTTAAAGATTCATTGGAAGCATGGACAAATGAATTTGATGGAACGCGACCTTACGTTTCCACATCACCTAAGCATGGTTGGGGAAGAGAAAAAAGTTATATCGAAGGTGATAGCCATTTCTGGGGATTGTGGTGGGGCTTGATGGATTGGGAAGTGTTCAATCAAAAAACGGGTCGCTTCGTCAGTGAATATGGGATGCAATCTATGTCTAATTACAATACCGTAAAAAGTTACACCCCGAAAAATGAACGTCATTTAAATTCAAAAACTACTTTATCACATCAAAAAGCAAACGAAGGTTTTAAAAAATTGAATCATTATCTCACACGATATTTCATTGATTCCAACAAATTAAAATCACTTCAATTGAAAGAGTATGTGTATCTATCACAATGTTTACAAGCCTATATTTTAAGAAATTCCATCGCCATTCATAGAAATAAACAACCAAAAAACATGGGCACATTATTGTGGCAATTGAATGATTGTTGGCCTGTAACCAGTTGGAGTATTTTAGATGCATCGAAAACACCAAAAGCAAGCTGGTATGCTGTAAAAAATGCTTACGCAGAAAATGCCACCAATAAAATAGACACCATAATTCCAAAAGAATGGAAATTATTAAAACCAATTTTTAAAATTGTACAAATCGATAAAACACATATTTTCATCACCTCAAATGTGGATGCGAAATTTGTGTATTTATCTTTATATGATGTGCCTTTAAATGTTTCTGATAATTATTTCGATTTAAAAAAAGGAGAAATAAAGCAGATTCTAATTAAAGATGCAGACCGCTTAAAACTAAAAGAAAAAATAGAAATCATTTCACTATATGACGTTTTAAAAAAACCTTGAAAAAGAATAAATGTTTTTAAATTTGTAAAAAAATATCATGATTAAAAATATCTGCATTTCAGCCATCGCTTTTATAGCTACTACCAATGTTACCATTGCGCAAACCGAAAAACAATCAGACGCTCCAATTATTCAAAAAAAGGAGATGATTATTCAAGGTGGCGATGGCGAACACATGGAAATGAAAGTTGAAATCAATGGAAATAAAGTCACCATCAATGGAAAAGAGGTTGAAGATTCGGATAATGGGAAAATCAAAATTGACAGACAAAAGAAAATCATTATTTTGAATGGCAAAGATATTTCGGATGAAAATCTTACTTCTTCAGATAATAAAAATATTGAAGAAACCATAGACAGCATGGCGGTTTTGGGCGTAATGACGGAAACAATTGAAGCAGGAGCAAAAATCGAAAATGTGGTAAAAGAGAGTGCAGCAGAAAAAGCGGGTTTAGAAGTTGGAGACATTATTACTGCAATAGATAATAAAAAAATAGACGGGCATCAATCTCTTGCAGAAACCATCAAATCGCATAAGCCTTATGATTTGGTAAAAATTAGTTACTTAAGAAATGGAAAGAAAAAAACAACAAACTGCACCTTACAACTCAAAAAAAGAGTAGAAAGAAAAATTACAATAATCAAAAAAGGTACAAAAAAGGATGAGATAAATGAGCTATTTCAAATGCCAGAAATCACAAGCGAAACCATTGATCTATCTGGATTAGCGGAAGGTTTAAACCTCGATGATTTGAGTTATAAATTATTCCCAAACAAACAAAAATTGGGCATAAAAATCCAAGATATGGAAGAAGAGAATGGGGTGAAGGTAATTGAAGTATCTAAAAACACGTTAGGCGAAAAGTCTGGATTAATGAAAGATGATATCATCATTGATATCGCTGGCGAAAAAATAAAAAATACCGATGATGCCCGTTATCAATTAAGAGAAGTAGCAGAGAAAAAAGTGTACAATGTAAAAGTGATACGCAACGGAAAAGAAATGATGATTGAGATAAAAAATCCTAAAGAATTGAAGACGATGGATTTGTAGATGGGTATGAATGATATTTTGTAAAAGAGATACTGGAGTAAAGCTAGTGTCTCTTTTTTTGTAGATAGAAACTAGAAAATTCGTGATTTAATGCCTATTATTTTATTTGTGTTTAGTTAGGAAAACTTCAGGTGTTACTACTTTTATTGTAGATTTTTTGTAATCTTTTGTATTTCTTGTGATTATAGTTGTGAGGTTATTCTCTATTGCACAAGAGTTTTGAATAGCATCTTCAAAATCATTAAAATCAGATGCAATAGCTAGGTCTATTGTTTTGTTATCAACAGATAATACGTTTACAAGCGTTTTGAAATTTGCTAAAATTTTTCTAGAATGATTTGCACCATATTGAGAACGCAATATATAATCAATGTTTGCAAAAGAAATTGAAGAAACATGAATTTTTATTTGACCTAAATCTGCAAGGGAAAACAATATTTCTGCCATATTATTAAACGGCTGTCTACCTGATAATAAATCAATACAAACATCTGTATCAACAAATACCTTTATCATTCTTTGCTATTTTGAATATTTGTTCGATAAATGTTTTTTGTAATCTTTTTTGTAATCAAAATCTTGTGGCAAATCCACTATGCCTGACAAACTTTTCACTAATGGAGTTATTGCCTGATTTTCGGCTGGTTCGATTAATAAGGAAAGGTAAGATTCAATAAGCTTGGATAGACTTGTGTTCTTTTTCTTTGCATATGACTTTGCCTGTTCTATGATAGAGTCATTTAGCTTCAAAGTGAGTTTAGTATCCATCGGTTAATTTTATACGTACAAATATAAATCACATATACGTACAAAGCAAGTTTATTAATTTGTTTTTTTCAAAAAAAGGAATACAATAGCCATCACTAATCAACTTCCAATTTATCTTTTACCGCCGATTCAATAATTTCTTTCTCAAATTGAATCACAAATACATCATCAATTTGATTATATACGCAGTTATTCAAACACATTTCGGTAAGGGTTAGGAAATTTTTCATAGGTTCTAAGTTTAAAAAGTGAAAAATTAAAAAAAGGGGTAAACCCATTTTTTACATTGCTGATATGACGATGTTTAGGACAAATCCATTGGACCAATACAGATGCCAAATCGGTATAAATAGTGTGGTGGAAAAAAGTATTTGATACGACTTACATTAAAACCGGATTTTTCAATTGAAATTTTTTAAAAGAAAAAAATGCTTCGAATACAAAAGTTGATTCGCTTATCGAACTTACCATTTTTATGTGTTAATTGAGTTTGTTTTAGTCACATGGTATATCCTTCATTATCATTTATCTTGGTTTAAGAAAACGCTTGTGTCTATTTCGATATACTGTCGTCCAAAAAACTGGCTCAAAGAGTCGTCTTTATTGACTTTTTCCCTTTCATCACGATTCCAACTGAAAAAGATGTGTTCTTAAAAATATTTTTTTAGAACACATCTTTATAGATAAGTAAAAAATTGAAGTCTTAAATAGTCATATAGAAATACACCAACCAGCTGTCACAACTACATTTTAGTATCCTATACAAGATAAAATTATTAACTATTAAAAAAATAAATACTCCCCCATTATTTTATTATTGTCCTTTTAGATTAATAAGGACGAGAATAAAATAAGAATAACGTACTATTGTTATCAATCAATTGTAAGTCGAATAAATCTGTTGAGCCATCTCCATTACAATCACTAGCATCATATCCAAACAAGAAATTGGCTGCGCCATTCTCTGTAATTTGTGCGTCGAATAAATCAACAGTCCCATCTTGATTTACATCTCCGGCATACAAAGCATACTTTCCTAAGCTCA
>VFKL01000159.1 GCA_009885535.1 Chitinophagaceae bacterium
AATCTCAAAAACCTCAAAAACCTCAAAAACCTCAAAAACCTCAAAAACCTCAAAAACCTCAAAAACCTCAAAAACCTCCATCAAAATAATTTATATTTGTTTAATGAAACTAGAAAATCAAACCATAAAGAAGATTGGCGATTATTTTAAAACATCTCCTGTTTTAAAAGCTTATTTATTTGGTTCTTATTCTCGTGATGAAGGAGATGAGAAAAGTGATATTGATATATTGGTAGAATTGGATTATTCAAGTAAAATTGGGTTAGGGTTCATTAAAATGAAAACAGACCTTGAAAAAATTTTGAATAAAAAAGTAGATTTAGTTTCATCAAATGGATTATCAATACACATAAAACCAATCATCGATAAAGAAAAAAAATTGATTTATGCGAAGTAAATTGGGTGATAAAATAAGGCTTCAACACATTAAAGAATCTATCGACGAGATTTACAATTATATTTTTGAAACAGAATTCGACACATTTATTAATAATTCTATGATGCGCTTTGCTTGTGTAAAGCAACTTGAAATTATTGGTAAAGCGAGCAATCATATAACCGAAGAATTAAAACAAAAGTTCTCTGAAATTGAGTGGATTCAAATCACCGGAATGAGAAATGTTTTTGTACATGAATATTTTGGAATAGATGCTACAATAGTTTGGCAAATTATAAAAAATGATATTCCACCACTTCGAGAAAAGATTGATATGATTTTAAAAACACTTTAATAAAAAGTTTGGAATTGAATGCGCTTCCAACCTTTTGAACTTTTGAAACTTCATAAACCTCTCATTCCCTTTGATGATTGGTGAAAACACCAACATCGGCAGGCGAAAATCACCCAACTTTTTGAACTCATTGAACATATTGAACCTTTTGAACTTGCCCTCAAAAACCTCAAAAACCTCAAAAACCTCAAAAACCTCAAAAACCTCCCCAACCTCAAAAACTTTTTCCTCCCTTTTTTCACATTTAAACCCTATGGCCTTATCTTTGCGCCAAAATTAAGAAAGATTATGGTAGTTAAATGCCTGAAACATATATTGGTAGTGCTTTTCGCCTTTTTTGCTCTATTAACCCCGTCAGTTATTAAAGCACAAGATTCTGCACATCCAGCGGAAGTTGAGCATAAGGAAAGCGAAGAAGAAGGTCTTGATCCAGCTAAGATTATCATGGATCACATTAAAGATGCACATGAGTTCCACTTTTTTACTATTGAAAACAAAGAAAATAAGCACGAATCTTTTCATGCAACTATACCTTTACCAATCATACTTTATGCACCTAGCAAAGGAATCAAAATGTTTTCTTCGTCAAAATTTGGACATGAAGGTGAATTGGCATTTGAAGGATATAAATTTAATGAGGGTAAAGATATAGTAGCTGAAGACGGCTCCGTAGTATACGACTTCTCTATTACCAAAAATGTAGTTCAAATGATCATCGCACTTTTTGTGTTGGTAATTTTGTTGACTGGGGTAGCTAAAAAATACAAAACTGGTGCAGGCGTAAAAACGGCTCCAAAAGGTTGGCAAAATGCGATCGAACCGGTTGTAATGTTTGTAAGAGATGAAGTAGCAAAACCAAACTTAGGGGGAAAATATCAAAAATATTTGCCTTATTTATTAACCGTTTTCTTTTTCATCCTAATCAATAACTTATTTGGATTAATACCAGGATCGGCTAACGTTACGGGGAATATGGCGTTTACCGTGGTATTAGGGGTGGTTTCTTTTGTGGTTATTTTATTTAGCACCAACAAACATTTCTGGGGACATATTTTCTGGTTCCCTGGTGTTCCTTTATTGGTGCGTATTTTCATCATGTTGCCCGTTGAGCTTTTAGGCGTATTTACAAAGCCTTTCGCGCTTATTGTCCGTTTATTTGCAAACATGGTAGCAGGTCACATTATTATTTTGAGTTTTATTTCATTGATTTTCATATTTGGTTCAATGAGCGCTGTTGCAGGTTGGGGATTTTCTCCACTTTCTGTAGCATTCGCAGTGTTCATCTACCTTATAGAAATCATGGTGGCTTTCATACAAGCATTTATTTTTACCAATTTAACCGCAGTGTTTATTGGTCAGGCTTTTGAAGGTTCACACGACGATCATCACGATGATGCACATGCACATCATGATGTGGCAACAGCGTAATTATTTTTCACTTATAAACACAAGTATCATGACTTTGATCGCTTTGTTAGATGTTGGTCTTTCTCACATGGGTGGTGCAATTGGTGCAGGCCTTGCCGCAATCGGTGCCGGAATCGGTATTGGTCAAATTGGTAAAGGAGCTGTTGAATCTATTGCCCGTCAACCGGAAGCAGCCAATGACATTCGTGCAAATATGATCCTGACTGCTGCGTTCGTAGAGGGTGTTGCCCTTTTCGCAGTTATCGCTGGATTATTAGCTGTATTGGCTAAGTAATTTGCAAAACACATTACTGCATTTAAAGCACAGGGCGGCGAATGCAGTAATTTTTTAAAACATTAATCAACCATAATATTTTTTACAATGGATTTATTATTACCACATTTAGGACTTATTTTCTGGACGTTGTTGTCGTTTTTAATCGTGTTTTATATCTTAAAGAAATTTGCTTGGAAACAAATTATTGATGGACTAAACGAACGCGAATCAAATATCGCTAACTCTATTGCTTCCGCTGAAAAAGTAAAAGCAGAAATGGCGAAGTTAAAATCTGAAAACGAATCTTTATTACAATCAGCAAGAGAAGAAAGAGCTGCTATGCTTAAAGAAGCAAAAGAAATCAAAGACAAAATGATTAACGATGCTAAAGAAGATGCTAAAGTTCAAGCAACAAAAATCATCAATGATGCCAATGATTCTATTCAACAACAAAAAATGGCTGCACTTACCGATATCAAAAATCAAGTAGGTAAAATGGTGGTTGAAGTAAGCGAAAAAATCTTAAGAAGAGAGCTTTCTGATAAAGCACAACAAGAAATTTATATCAGCCAATTGGCCAATGACATTAAATTGAACTAATACCGATTAGACATCTGTAATGGTCCAATGAAATTGTCCCAAACAGCTGTCATATCGGCATTATACGAGAAAAAATAGAACTAAAAAATAATAATAATTGGCATAAGCAAATTTTTAATTATGACAAATCCAAGATTAGCCGGAAGATACGCAAAGAGTTTGCTTGATTTGGCAATTGAACAAAATCAACTCGAAGTTATTTATTCAGATATAAAATGGTTGAACGCTGTATGTGTTTCAAACCCTGATTTTGTGGCGATGCTTAAAAGCCCTATCATAAAATCTGATATAAAAACCAAGGTTATTGATGCTATTTCTGCAGACAAATTAAATGTGTTAACCACTTCTTTTTTACGTCTTTTGGTTAATAAAACCAGAGAATACAACTTGCCTGAAATTGCTATCGCTTTTATACAACAATACAATAAGTTAAACGATATTCATCCCATAAAAATAACGACCGCAATTCCAATAAGCGAGGAATTAAAAGCGTCGATTATCGAAAAGATAAAGGCAACAACTCCTTTTCAAAAAATTGAATTGGAAGCAGTTGTAAAAGACGAATTAATTGGTGGATTTACTTTGGAAATGGATGGAACACTTGCAGATGCTAGTATCCTAAGAGATTTGAATGATGTGAAAAAACAATTCAAAACCAACGAATTTATCCATCAATTAAGATAATTTAACTTTTTATCGCTGCAGATATCTCCTTAATAAGGTTGATGTCTTTTTCGATTGCATTTCCTACTACAATAATATTTGCGCCTGCATCACAGTTTTGTTTTGCTTTTTCAGGGGTAGTAATGCCGCCGCCAACAATTAATGGCACTTCTATACAAGAAGAAACCTGTTGTATCATTGAGGTAGAAATTGGCTTTTGTGCACCACTTCCGGCATCCATATAAATTAATTTCATTCCCAACATTTCACCTGCCATTGCCGTACACATCGCAATTTCATTTTTATTGGAAGGCAAAGGACTTGCATTACTGATATAAGAAACTGTTGTAGGCGCACCACCATCAATGACCATATAACCGGTAGACATTATCTCTAATCCGCTCTTCTTTACAAATGGCGCCGATACTACATGCTGACCAATTAACAACTCTGGATTTCGTCCGCTTATGAGCGATAAATAAAGAAGCGCATCTGCATGCTTACTGATTTGTGATGGACTTCCCGGAAATAAAATAACAGGAATATTTGTGTTTGCTTTTATCAGTTGAATACATTGATCCAAATAGTCTGATACCACCAAGCTTCCCCCAACCAATAAATAATCCACCTGTGCATCGTTGCACAATTCAGTCAGTTGTAGTACTTGCTTATCATTCACCTTGTCGGGATCAACCAATACGGCAAATGATTTTTGTTGATTTGATTTTCTGTCTAATAAAGACTGATAAATTCCTTTGTTCATTTCTGCAAAAATGTATCTTTTTTTGCGTAAACCGAAATAATAAACGTTTGTAAATGATAAAATCTGTTTATTGGTAGGGATATATATTAATTTTGGTAAGAATTTTGAAATTTGAGCATAGATTTTTATGAATTTAGAACAACAAATACATAACAATAATGAAATGAATAAACTGAGTAGCGCTATTGAGTATGATTTTCATGTTGACCCCCAACAAACTGAAGTAAGTATATTATTAGAACGAAATTCCCCTCCTATGGAGGGGTGCCCGAAGGGCGGGGTGGCACAATCATCCAACAGTAAACTACTCCCCAAACCCAAGGAAGTACTCACCACAATAAACGGTATTAAAATCTACCGAAATTTTATCGAAAACCTACCACGAAGTTCAAGATTAAGTCAATTGGCAAAAGACAAACGAAAAGTGGGCATTCTTCCTGAAGTATTATTTTGGAAACAAGTACACAAAGGAAGTTTTCATAAAATAGATTTTGATCGCCAGCGAATTATTGGTAATTACATTGTAGATTTCTATGTCAAATCATTAGGGTTAATTATTGAAGTTGATGGGAGTAGCCATGATTATAAACAAGCTTATGATGCAGCAAGACAGGCTTATTTAGAAAGTTTTGGGTTAAAAGTATTTAGATGCACGAACTTTGATGTTAAAAATAATATCAATGCGGTCTTTACGGCATTAGAAGATTTTATTGTTAATGAATATGGCGAGAATTCCATCTCGGTCTTTGATGAATCTAACACTGAAGGGGAATTGGAACCCTTCTACATTTCACTTTCATCAACATAATTAAAAAATAAAAAACTATTCAAGGGTTTAACTTTATAAAATAATGATTGACTTATCAAAAGAGCTGAAATTTAAAACAGCTCGAAGTGGCGGAAAAGGCGGACAAAATGTAAACAAGGTAGAAACCATGGTGGCTGGATATTGGCATGTGCAACATTCTGTTTTGTTGGATGATGAACAAAAAAACCGCATTGAATTAAAATTAAAAAACCACATCAATGAGGACGGATTTTTATGGGTAAAAAGCCAAAACGAACGTAGCCAGTTGGCCAACAAACAAGATGTGATTTCCAAAATAAATGCATTGGTAAATAAAGCGTTAATTGTACCCAAAAAACGCACGGCAACCAAACCTACTAGAGCATCGAAAGAGAAAAGGATTGAGTCTAAAAAAATAACTTCTGAAAAAAAACAAGTCAGAAAGAAAATAAAAACCGATTTTTAATTCCATTGAAAAAAAATATAACCATATCATTCATATTTATCAGCTTTGTTTTCATAGTTGTATTAAGTGCGATGTATGATGAAAAAAAACCAACCCCAATAAAATTTGTCATTCCAAAAGGTTGGCCAAAACCAGCAAAAAATGTCTTTGCAAAAAATAAACTTACTGAAGAAGGTTTTCAACTGGGCAGAAAATTATTTTACGACGGCAATCTCAGTAAAGACGGGCAAGTGAGCTGTGGAAGTTGTCATCAGCCATTTGCCGCTTTTTCTAATTACGACCACGATTTTAGTCATGGTGTAAATAATACGTTTAGTTTTAGAAATGCGCCTTCTTTGGCAAATGTGGCATGGATGGATGTAATGCATTGGGATGGCGCCATTAATCATCTTGAAGTTCAACCACTCGCACCAATAACTGACCCAAATGAAATGGGCGAGAATTTAGATTCGGTGTTATTAAAACTTCAAAAAGATACGAGTTACATAAGGATGTTTAAAGCCGCATTTGGCGACCCATTAATCAATAGTCAACGGATGTTGAAAGCGATTGCGCAGTTTGTGGGTTCAATGGTTTCTTCAAATAGCAAATACGATAGAGTAATGCGTGGACAGGACACATTCAAAGGATATGAATTAAGGGGATACAACAACTTTAAAACCCATTGCGCATCCTGCCACAAAGAACCCTTGTTTACAGATAATAGTTTTAGAAATAACGGCATGCCATTAAATAAGAAAAAAGATTTTGGAAGGTATGCAGTTACAGGGCTTAAAGAAGACTCATTAAAATTTAAAGTACCCACTTTGCGTAATGTGCAAGTAAGTTTTCCTTACATGCACGATGGTCATTTTTTCTCCTTATTTAAAGTAATGGATCATTACATCAATGGGATAGATACCACACAATCTTCACTGGATCCTTCACTCAGAAAAAAAATAAACATTACAACAAAAGAAAAAACAGAATTGATTTATTTTTTATACACGCTAACAGATAGCAGCTTTATTAAAAATCCAAGATTTGCACCTGAGATCATTCCAGAGATAAAAAATCCACATCACTAAATTCAGAACATAAAAATTATACAATTAAATTACAAATAAAATAAAAAGACTTGAGTGGAATAAAAAAATTGGCTGGGCAAACATTATGGTATGGATTACCCACAATAGCCAGTAGGTTTTTGGGATATCTGATGAATATGGCATTGCCGTTCTTTATTGATTTGCCTGAGAAGACCGCAGATTTGGTTCAAGTATATACTTTGATTCCTTTTTTAAATGTGTTGTATGCTTATGGCATGGAAACGGCATATTTTAGATTTTCTCAAACACACGATAAAACCAAATTATACAGCACACTTTCCATTTCGTTGTTTTTTAGCACCATTTTTTTTAGTGTTATTTTATGGACGCAACAGCATTCAATTGCAGGTTTGGTGGATTTAGGCAAACACCCTGAATACATTTTGTGGATGATTGGCATTATTGCAGTTGACAATTTAAACACCTTGCCTTTTGCCAAACTTCGTCAAGAAAACCGTCCAAAAAAATATGCATTTGCTCGTGTAGCCGGAATATTCACCAACGTAACCGTGGTTATTTTTTTCATGGGCGTTGTGCCATCAATCATTAAAAATAATCCAAACTCATTTTTAGTTAATTTTTACAATCCCAATTTGGGCATTGGATATTATCTTTTTGGAAACTTAATTGGAAGCATTGTAACGTTGTTGATTTTATTCAAAGAAATAGTAACCATTAAATTAAAATTCAGTTTTGGTTTGTGGCGAGAAGTGATTAAATATAGCGCGCCATTGATTATCGTTGGTTTGGGCGGAATGATAAACGATGTGTTGAGTAGATTGATATACCGTCATGTGGTGAATTTGCCTTCTGTAGAAGCGGATCATGAGCTAGGAATCTTTGCCAATGTTTTTCGATTGGCTCTTTTAATTACCATTATGATTCAGGCATTTAGAATGGCAGCCGAACCTTTTTTCTTTAATCAAAGTAAAAGTGAAAATGCAAAAAAAACTTATGCTCGTGTGATGAAATTTTTTGTAATCGCTTGCTGTTTTATGTTTTTATTTATCGGCTTGTTTTTAGATATTTTTAAATGGGTGTTTTTAACTTTCGCCAATCCCAGTTGGACCGAAGGGCTTGAGGTTGTTCCATTATTGGCGCTCGGAAATATTTTCTTAGGTATTTATTACAATCTTAGTGTTTGGTATAAACTAACAGATAAAAATGGTTTTGGTGCAATCATAACCATAATTGGCGCAATCATAACCATTGTGTTGAATATTCTATTAATTCCTGTTTTACATTATACTGGCGCCGCATTGGCTACTTTTTGTTGTTATTTATTTATGATGATTTGTAGTTACAAACTAGGTCAGAAATATTATCCAGTCCCTTATGCCGTAAAGAAACTAACCGCTTATATCGTATTGGTTGTTTTGATTTACGGTGCACATCTTGGATTAAATATGTTGTTTAAAAACACACTTTGGTTTTCCATTTCAACAGGGGTTGTATTTATGTTGGTGTTTGCTAGGTTTGTAGGAAAAATTGAAGCAAAAGAATTATCTCGATTTCCAATTATCGGAAAATGGTATAATAAAAGCGGCTTAGATACAGATAAAGCATAAAAAAAGGGCCAAGATGAAAATCTAGCCCCGCTTTAAAATCCAATATCCTATGAAAAACCGATGTAAAAGTATATGTATAAAATCACAATTCAAATCATTTACACCGCTAATTTATATTCGTGAATAAAATGAGCGTTTCCGTGTGTTATCAACTACATATTTCTTCTATATTGCCCACCAACCTGATAAAGTGCTTGTGTTATTTGCCCCAAACTACAGTACTTAACGGTTTCCATTAATGCTTCAAACAGGTTTTCGTTTTGAATTGCCACTTGTTGTAATTTTTTAAGTAAGTCAGCAGATTTATCTTGATGTCTTTGTTTAAATGCTTCCAAGGTTGCTATTTGGAATTCTTTTTCTACAGTCGTTGATCGAATGACTTCAGTTGGCAAAATGGTTGGAGATCCCTTTTTACTTAAAAATGTGTTTACCCCAACAATAGGATACTCGCCGGTATGTTTCAACGTTTCGTAGTGTAAACTTTCTTCCTGAATTTTATTGCGTTGATACATTCTTTCCATTGCTCCCAATACGCCACCTCGCTCGGTAATTCTGTTAAACTCAGTCATTACGGCTTGTTCAACAAGTGCTGTCATTTCTTCAATTAGGAAAGATCCTTGATTGGGGTTTTCGTTTTTCGCTGTTCCTAATTCTCGATTGATGATTAATTGTATCGCCATTGCCCTTCTTACACTTTCTTCTGTTGGCGTTGTTATGGCTTCATCGTAAGCGTTGGTATGTAGAGAGTTGCAGTTGTCGTAAATGGCGTATAATGCTTGTAATGTAGTACGGATATCGTTGAAATCTATTTCTTGTGCGTGCAAACTTCTGCCACTGGTTTGAATATGGTATTTCAATTTTTGACTTCTACTATTGGCTTTGTATTTATTTTTCATAGCCTTAGCCCAAATACGACGAGCCACACGGCCGATAACGCTGTATTCGGGATCCATTCCATTACTGAAGAAGAAAGACAAATTCGGAGCGAAGTCGTCGATGTTCATTCCTCTGCTCAAATAATATTCTACATAGGTAAATCCATTTGCTAAAGTAAATGCCAGCTGTGTTATAGGATTAGCGCCAGCTTCAGCGATATGATATCCACTTATACTTACACTATAAAAATTTTCAACCTGATGTTGAATAAAATATTGTTGCACATCGCCCATCAATTTTAGTGCAAACTCTGTTGAAAAAATACAGGTGTTTTGTGCCTGATCTTCTTTTAAAATATCCGCTTGTACGGTTCCCCTTACTGTTGAAAGTGCTTTTGCTTTTAATTTTTCATACACATCTTTTGGCAACACATCTTCTCCGCTCAAACCTAGCAAACGCAGGCCTAAACCATTATTACCTGTTGGCAATGCTCCAGCCATTTCTCCATTTAATGGGGTTACTTCATTTCCATCTGTGCCAATATATTTTGGCAAATCATTTAATTTGAATGTAGATTCGATGATTTTATTTACCTCGTCTTTTAAATTGTTTTCAATGATATATTTTTCACATTGTTGATCAATGGCTGCATTCATAAAAAATGCCAACAATATCGGAGCTGGTCCATTGATGGTCATGCTCACAGAAGTTTTGGGGTCGCACAAATCAAAACCGCTGTATAATTTTTTCGCATCATCAATCGTAGCAATGCTTACACCACTATTTCCGATTTTTCCATAAATGTCTGGCCTTAATGTTGGATCCTCGCCATATAAGGTAACGCTATCAAATGCAGTGCTCAAGCGTTTTGCAGGCTGTCCAACACTTACATAGTGAAACCTTTTATTCGTTCGCTCTGGTCCACCTTCACCAGCAAACATTCTGGTTGGATCTTCGCCATCTCTTTTTAATGGAAACACACCAGCGGTATATGGAAATTCTCCAGGTACGTTTTCCTGAAGTTGCCATTGCAAAATATCACCCCAATCTTTATAAGTTGGCAAATACACTTTAGATATTTTTGATCCAGATAAGCTTTCATACACCAATGGCTGCTTAATAATTTTATCCCTTACCTGAAATTCATAATTCGGTTTTTTATATCGTTCGCAAACAGAATGCCATTCCGTTATTAGCTTTTTATTTTCAATCGTAATTTTTGATTCAATGTCATGTAGCGCTTTCTCTAATGCCAATTTTGTTTCATGACTGATTTCTGATTTTAATGTTTGTATCGTTCCAGAAATTTGATACCATTTGCTTGCAAGTTCACTCTGTACTTTGGTTTGAGCGTCATATGTATAAATGGTTTCCGCAATTTCTGAAAGGTACCTAACCCTACTAGCTGGTATTACAGTTGATGGAATATTGGATTCAATTTTTATTATTTCTGAATGAGATGTATTGAAATTTATCCCAGTTTTTTCATTGATTTTTTGCATCAACAAGGCAAACAACTCATTTACGCCTGCATCATTAAATTGTGCTGCAATAGATCCAACAATTGGAAGTTCTTCATCTTTGGCACTCCAAAGTCCATGATTTCGTTTGTATTGTTTGCGCACATCATGAAGCGCATCTAAAGCACCCGCTTTATCAAATTTATTTACACATACCACATCGGCATAATCAAGCATGTTTATTTTTTCCAATTGAGATGGTGCACCATATTCTGGCGTCATCACATACATACTTATTTTGCAATAATCCAAAATGGATGCATCACTTTGTCCTACGCCTGCTGATTCTAAAATGATAAAATCGTATCCGGCTTCTTTGCAGATGTCAATGGCATCTTGCACATATTTGCTTAATGCTTTATCGCTTTCTCTTGTGGCCAAACTGCGCATGTAAACCCTTGGCGATGAGATAGAATTCATTCGAATACGATCGCCCAATAAAGCGCCACCTGTTTTTTTCTTTGATGGATCTACCGAAATAACGGCAATTGTTTTGTCTGAATAATTTTGTAAAAATCGTCGCACAATCTCATCTGTAACTGAAGATTTTCCTGCGCCTCCAGTTCCGGTAATGCCCAACACAGGCGTAGTTGATTTTTCAACGATCGATTTGTTTACGCCTTCAAAACAATCATTTTCAGCTTGGGTTATTTTTCTGGCTACATAACGAACATCAATTAATTCGCCAAGCGTCATTGGGTTTGTATAATCAAAAGTATGGGTTACGCCAAAATCGCAATGATTTAATAAATCTTCAATCATGCCTTCCAATCCCATTGTTCTACCATCATCTGGCGAATAAATTCGGGTAATGCCATACTCATGCAATTCATTTATTTCATCTGGTAAAATGGTGCCACCTCCACCGCCAAATATTTTTATATGCCCACATCCGTTTTCTTCCAATAAATCTTTCATGTACTTAAAAAACTCAACGTGTCCACCTTGGTAGCTCGTAATGGCTATTCCTTGAACGTCTTCTTCAATGGCACACTCTACAATTTCTGCCACACTTCTGTTATGTCCAAGGTGAATAATTTCGGCACCCTTACTTTGAAGAATACGTCTCATTATATTTATGGCCGCATCATGGCCATCAAATAAAGAAGCTGCGGTAACAATACGAATTTTATGTTTAGTAGAAAAGCCCATAGTCGTTTTGATTTTTAATTTTTGCAAACAACATTTTTAGATAATATTAAATTATCGCGTTGTAAATGCCATTTAATTATAATGGGGACAAAATTACAGATAAAAAGGTGCAAAAAAATTTAAAAAACGCAATTAAGAAGACATGCGAAAAGTAAGTGCAGCGAATTCTTCAATGGATAAAGCTTCGGCTCTTTTATTAAAAATCTCATCTTGCAAAACTTCAGTAGAAAATTGTGCTTTTAACGCATTTCTCAGTGTTTTTCTACGTTGGTTAAATGCTGCTTTCACCAATACTTTGTAAGCACGTTCGGATTTTACGTCAAGTGGCGTATTTCTTCTGGTTAATCTAATTACACCACTCATCACTTTGGGTGGTGGGTTGAAGCAATCGGGCGATACATCAAATAAATATTCAACATCATAAAACGCCTGAATCAAAGCACTCAATACACCATAAACTTTAGAGCCAGGTCCTGATGCTGCTCTTTGAGCCACTTCTTTTTGAAACATACCAATCACAACGGGAACTTGATCTTTCCAGTCAATTACTTTAAATAAAATTTGAGTGGAAATATTATACGGGAAGTTTCCAATAACAGTAAATGGTTCGTCAAATGGAATTTCCGTTTGCAAAAAATCAGCAGCAATTATTTTATCAGATAAAACAGGGTATTTGTTTTTTAAGTAACCTATTTTCTCGTCATCCAATTCAACTGCCTTGAAATTGATGTCATCTAATTTAATTAAATACTGCGTTAATGCACCCGCTCCTGGACCAACTTCTAACAAATTCTGATAAGGATGCTTAGACAATGCGTCCATTATTTTTTCTAATGTAGGCGTGTCTTTTAGAAAATGCTGTCCCAGTGATTTTTTTATAGTGTACATCAGGGCAAAGATAAGGGGATATAAGGTTTAAGTCGCTACGCTGGTTTAACGTTTAATGGTTTAATGGTTGGAAGCATTCAAGGTTTTAAATGTTTAAAACGCTACGCTGGTTTAATGGTTTAATGGTTGGAAGTATTTTAGCTTTTAGAACTTGCTTCTTTGATTGGGAAAATCCGGTCAACTTTTAAATCCTTAAACCAACAAAGTGAATTAAACCAGCGAAGCGACTTAAACCATCGTAGCGTCTTAAACCTTCTTACTGATTTAAACTCCTTTTTTCGTATTTTTACCGCTCAATTTATAAAGCGCATGAGTGTAATAGCAGATCAAAAGCCAATTATTGGATTCAGTTGTGGTGATATCAACGGAATTGGAATCGAACTTATCATCAAAGTATTGAATGATAACCGCATATTAGACATTTGTACACCCGTTATTTTTGGAAATAACAAGGCCATTAATTTTTATAGAAAATCATTGCCTGATGTAAATATCAACTTTTCGATTATAAAAGATTCTACAAAAATAAATCCAAAACAGGTTAATGTATTTCATGTTTGGGAAGAAGATGTTGCCATTACACCGGGTGAAATGAACGATACCGGCGGAAAATATGCTATTTTAAGTCTTTCTGTTGCGGCTGAAGCATTAAAAGCTGGAAAAATTGATGGTTTGGTCACAGCACCCATTCATAAAAAAAATATTCAGTCTGATACTTTTAATCACACCGGTCATACCCCATATTTACAAAAATTATTTGGCGTTCAAGATGTAGTGATGTTGATGGTTGCAGAAAATATGAAGATAGGTTTGCTTACAGAACACTTGCCCGTAAAAGATGTAGCTCAGGTAATTACAAAAGAAAAAATCCTCAGCAAACTTAATCTCATCAATCAATCGTTGAAAAGAGACTTTAATATTGTAAAACCTAAAATTGCGATTTTGGGTTTAAATCCACATGCTGGAGATGAAGGATTAATTGGAAAAGAAGAAATTGAAATTATAAAGCCGGCTATTCAAACAGCAAAATCCAAAGATATATTTTGCTTTGGTCCATATAGTGCAGATGCGTTCTTCGCAAGAGGACAATATGAAAAATTCGATGCCGTTCTTGCATTGTATCACGATCAAGGGTTGATCCCTTTTAAATCACTTTCATTGGGCGAAGGGGTAAATTTTACCGCTGGCTTAACTGGTGTAAGAACTTCTCCAGATCATGGAACTGCTTTTGATATTGCAGGTAAAGGGATCGCAGATGAAACGTCAATGCGACAAGCGCTTTTTACTTGCATTGATATTATTCACAATAGAAAAGAATACGATACACAACGTGCTAATCCTTTAAGAAAATTGAGTAAGAATGTTTTGGCTAATGCAGTTGATGAGAAAATATTGGAAGATTAAATTCCTGCATTTTTAATTAAATAAAACATCTGAAATTCCTTTGTTAATGATGTAACTAGTAATGGTAATTTCAGCCTGTCCTTTTTTGTTTTTCAAATCAGTGGATACTTTTTTGGTTTCTGCTCCATCATCAAAATCAAACGTAATTCCTTTAGGCAATTTGTAATCCTTGGTATTAAAAGAGAAAAGAATTCTATCTGGCAATCCGTATTTTAAATAATTTTTGTACACCATTTCCAGCTCATAGGTGCCGTTTTCTCTAGTGGTGGTTTTGCTTTTTAAAATAACCAAATTTACTGGATCAATGTAAAGTGTAGAAAGCACAATTTCATTGTTGTCGTCATTGGGCAGCAGGCGAGCGATTCTTACTAAAGTATTTCCCATTTTTTCTGTACCTGCGTCTATAATCGTGTAATTATTATCTGAAAATAAATTATTCATATTTAAACTCATAGCACCTTTTGGAATAAATGAAACGCCTTTTTCACTTTTCAATTTTAGCTTGTTAGGGCGTTTAAAAAATAGCTTTACATTGGCAATCGGAATTTTAAGAAATGCAACATTCGTTTTCATTTTTCCAGAAGCTTCGTAATCAGAAACTAAATCGATTTTCTTTTTTACTTGAGATACAATTTGCTTTATATCTTGAGCTGCAACACAAACAGGGATAATTATTGTGAGGATAAAAGTTGTAATCAATGTTTTAATCATGGGTAATTTTTTAGGATAAAATATCTTTTTTTCTAAAAGCAGCAATGGCAATCCCTAAAAATAAAGCGATATGTGCCAACAAAATACCTAAGCTTTTTCTAATCGAGCCCCAATTTTCAATGCTGCCTTTTATGGGTTGTCCTTCATCATTAATGCCAATGTAAAAAAATCCTTTCCATCCCACCAAATAAGAAGTGAATAAATATGGCTTAACGTTTTTATCAATTATGGGCATATTTAAATTAGAAACTATGGTAAAAAAAATAACGATACAAACAGTAGCAACAATTGGTCCAATTGAATTTTCGGCAAACACAGAAAGTAAAATGGAAAGCGCAGCAATAACAGTTAGTGCAATGGCAGCATAACCAAAAGCAGCAAAATATCTCCAAAGGATATCGTCTTTTGTGATTTGTAAAATTTGAGATTCTTCGCCCTTTGCCCTAAAAATAAGCATGTCATCCACACCAAAAATAGCCATACTTAAAAAAAGTGCAATAATTGCCATCCAAATCAATAACACAACCGTAAATATAAAAGAGGCAAAAAATTTAACCAACAACAATTGGGTACGGCTAATCGGTTTAGTCAATAATAACCTTAACGTACCCATATTGGCTTCTCCAGAAATGGCATCTCCCGCTATCAATGCAATCAAAATTGGGACCTGAATTAATAAAGTGTTTAAAATAATGTAACACATAAAATACCCGTTGATCGCTTTCGATTTGTCAAGCTCAAAGTTATCCTGAATGTTTTGCATCATTAAATTCATGTAGCTTTCTCCATCTGCTTTAAATGCAAATTGAAAAATCATCACAATGGCAGCAATCGCTGCAAACGCTATGTAGGTACGCGGACGTTTTGAAATCTTGAACAACTCAATTTGAAGCAGGTTCCACATATTATTCTGGTTTAGTTAAGTTCAAAAAATAATCTTCTAATGAATGCCTTGGTTTTACTTCAATAATTTGAATTTTGGATTCCACCATAAATTGTATTAAAGTAGAAATTTCATGTTTGTTTATAGTCAACCGGATTTTTTCATTCACATCCACGATCATTGAAGCATAAACAGATTTTTTTAAAACAGAGGTAGCAAATATATTGTCTGTTGTTTCTAATTCAACCAAAGTTTTGGAAGGGTCAAGCAATTCATTTACAAAACCTTCAACAATTTTTTTTCCTTTGTGGATAATAATCATCCGGTTTGCAATCAATTCAATTTCACTCAAAAGATGAGAAGAAACAATTACCGTTTTCCCCATTTCGTTGCTTAATTTTAAAATCAAATTTCTTATGTCTGCAATCCCTTGAGGGTCTAAACCATTAGTAGGTTCATCCAAAATAATTAAATCAGGATTATGCACTAAAGCAATGCCAATACCTAATCTTTGTTTCATTCCTTGGCTATATGTTTTCACCTTGCTCTCACTTCGATCTGCAAGCCCTACCATATCGAGTTGGTCCATCAACAATTTATGTGTAACGTTGATGTTGCTCAACTTAGCAAACAACTTTAAATTTTCATAAGCCGTTAAGTATTTGTACAAATCAGGCCGTTCAATAACTGCGCCAATCTTTGATAAAATTTCATGCCTGTTCTTTGAAAGCGACATGCCAAAAATATTTATTTCTCCTGCTGTTGGTTCAATCAAAGTAAGCATCATTCTGATGGTAGTAGATTTTCCGGCACCATTTTGTCCCAAAAAACCATACACATCACCACTGTTAACAGAGAATGATAAATCATCCACAGCTGTCAAGTCTTTAAATTTTTTTGAAAGATGTTTTATTTCAAGAATTGTATTCATACTAATGTTATAACGCTATAAAATTGATATAGTTTATTTTTCTAAAAAACTATTTAAGCTCGCGATAAAATCTTCAAAAGCAATAATTCCTATTGGTGTAATTCTACAAATGGTTTGCGGATAATTGCCTTTAAATTTTTTATCTATTTCTACAAATTTAGCGGCATACAACTTTTGAATTTGCACACTTAAATTTCCTGATGTTAATTTCAATTCCTCTTTAATTTTTGTGAATTCCACTTCATACGTATTGTACAATAAACCAACAATAGCAAGTCGAGACTCAGAAAGAAATATCGGGTTAAAGCGTTTATCCATGTTATTAAATTAAAAACTAATGCCATTATAAATAAAAAACATAATTAGAAAATGAATCAATTATCCTTCATATTTGGTGGTTTTTTTTAAGAAAATGATCAAATATGTCCACTAGTTTTAAATAATCGTGTCAAAAATCCATAATACTGCTTATTTTTTTTATTCAACATGTAAATTAGTTTGCAATATAAACTAAATTAATTTTTCTATTGAAATGTTAAAGAATTTTTTTAAAATTGATTTTATATAATTTTTTTAAACTAATATATTGTTGATAATGAATTAGTTATTTATAATTTAATTAATAATGTATAATTGAGCGGGGTATAAACTTATTCACAATTTCAAAAAAATATTTTTTTTTTTAAGGGCAATTTGTAATTTAGCATCAGAATTTAATGGGTTAGTAAGTTCTAGGGTTAGCAGAAATGCTGACCCTTTTACTTTTATATATTTTCTTTTTTCTGCCTTTTCTTTTTTTAGTAAAATAAGTTCAGTTTTTTTTCTTTAGCCATTTTGCATTTACATTTACTGCATGAGTAAAACTAAATCATCTTTTTTTTGTCAGCAATGTGGTCATGAAAGTGCAAAGTGGTTGGGCAAATGTCCATCATGTACACAATGGAATACTTTTGTGGAAGAAGTAATTGTAAAGGGTACTGAAAAAAATAATAAAGACGAATGGAAAGAATACAATGGAATTTCAAAATTGAAAACGATTGCCATTAATGATGTAGTCAGTGCAGAAGAAAAAAGAATCATCACTTCAGATGCAGAATTGAATCGTGTGCTTGGTGGTGGTATTGTTTTGGGAAGTATTGTTCTCGTTGCTGGCGAACCTGGAATTGGTAAATCAACGTTGTTTTTACAAATTGGTTTGCAAATAAAAAATATAACCACGTTGTATATTAGTGGTGAGGAAAGTGAGCAGCAAATTAAAATGCGGGCAGACCGTGTTGGTATTTCTAATGATCAATTTTATTTGTTGACAGAAACAGATACACAGAGTATTTTTAAAGAGATAAAAAAATTAAAACCGCAATTAATCATTGTTGATTCCATTCAAACGTTGCAATCTCCTTTTGTAGAATCATCACCGGGAAGCATTAGTCAGATTAGAGAATGTGCTGCCGAATTTCAACGCTTTGCCAAAGAAACGAATACGCCTGTTTTTTTAATTGGTCACATCACAAAGGATGGCAACATTGCTGGTCCAAAAATTTTAGAACACATGGTGGATACCGTTCTTCAATTCGAAGGCGATCGCCATTACGCATATCGAATTCTTAGAACGCTAAAAAATAGATTTGGCTCTACCGCAGAATTGGGTATTTATGAAATGACGGGTAAAGGTATGCGCGCGGTAGATAATCCAAGTGAAATTTTAATCACCAACAAAGAAGAACAATTGAGTGGTATTGCCATTGCTGCGACCATTGAAGGCATGCGTCCACTATTAATAGAAGCACAAGCACTTGTAACCCAAAGTGTTTATGGAACCCCACAAAGAACAGTAAGTGGTTTTGATTTGAGAAGGCTTCAACTTTTGTTGGCCGTTCTGGAAAAAAGAGGCGGTTTTCATTTCGGGGTTAAAGATGTATTTATAAATATTGCTGGTGGCATAAAAGCTGAAGACCCTTCGATTGATTTGGCCATCATTTCTGCTTTGCTCAGCAGTTATGAAGATGTGGCCTTGCCTCAACATATTTGCTTTGCCGGCGAGGTTGGATTGAGTGGTGAAATTAGAGCGGTCAATAGAGTAGAACAAAGAATAGCAGAAGCGGAAAAATTAGGATTTGAAAAAATAGTGGTCAGCAAATACAATGCAAAATCGCTTGACAAACTAAAATCTAAAATAGAAATTATCGCGCTCGGAAAAGTGGAAGAATTATATCAATTGTTGTTTTAATTCTGTGAAAAGTGAAAAGTAAAAAGTGAAAAGTAAAAAGTGAAAAGTAAAAAGTGAAAAGTGAAAAGTGAAAAGTAAAAAGTGAAAAACCATTACGCATTAATGGACTAAAAAAGAAATCAACATTTTTTAATTTTGAATTTTAACTTCATAAATATCCTATGAAATATCTCTCAAACATTTTAGAAGATGCGTTGCAACTTTTTTATCCGCATGTTTGCGCTGGATGCGGAGATGATTTACATGGTAAACTTCAACTGATTTGTTTTTCTTGCATGCAACAATTGCCATATACAGATTTTGCTAAAATTCCAGATAATCAAATCGAGCATATATTTTATGGAAGAACAAAAATACAATCAGCCTGTAGTATTTTTTATTTCTCAAAAGGCCAAATTGTGCAGCAATTAATTCATCAACTAAAATATAAAGGCAATCAAGAAATTGGAATCTATCTCGGAAAATTAATGGGTGAACAACTTTTAAACAGCGGACGTTTCAACAATATAGATGCAATCATTCCATTACCCATGCATCCAGATAAACAAAAAAAAAGAGGTTATAACCAAGCCGAAATTTTAGCAAATGGCCTTTCTCAAAAAATGAATATTCCGGTGTTGAATAAAATTATTTTACGTTCAAAAAAAACATCCACCCAAACAAAAAAACAACGTTTGGAAAGATGGACAAATGTTGATGGAACGTTTAATGTTCAAAATGAAGAAAGCATAATTGGCAAACATATTTTGTTGATCGACGATGTGATTACAACGGGCGCTACTTTAGAAGCATGCAGCAATACCATATTATCTATTGAAAACACCAAATTAAGCATTGCTGTTTTAGCACACGCAAGTGATTAAGGATTATTAAGCATAAAAACTATATTTGTCTGATTAAGTGGAAAAAGTAAAAAGTAAAAAGTAAAAAGTATTCCCGCTGAGTCAGATGAAAATTAAAATAGGGTAAACAACAATTTGGACTTTTTTTATTTTAACTTAATAATTAATAAATGAAACGAAAATTATTTTTATTGTTTCCAATAGGATTTTGCATCATTTTTTTTATGAGCTCCTGTGATAAAGAAAATTTCATCACCTCTTCTGATGCAAGTTTATTCGTTTCAACAGACAGCATTAAATTCGATACCGTTTTTACTTCTATCGGTTCAATTACAAAATCGTTTAAAATCATCAATCAAAATAACCAGAAACTACTTTTGTCAGAAATAAAATTAATGGGCGGATCTCAATCTGCTTTTAGAATAAATATTAATGGTACTTCCACATCTCAACTTAATAATGTGGAAATTGAAGCCAACGACAGTATTTATGTTTTTGTAGCAATTACCATTAATCCAACGCAACAAAACTTGCCATTTATTTTAAGCGATAGCATCAAAATAATTTACAACGGAAATGAAAAATTTGTTCAGTTACAAGCGTATGGACAAAACGCACATTTTTTAAGCAATGAAAATATTATTGGGAACGTAAATTGGCAAAACGATTTGCCCTATGTGGTTCTTGGTGGTTTACACATCAATGCATCTTCCGTTTTGACTATTGAACCAGGAACGAAAATATTTATACATGCCAATGCCCCCATTTTAGTTGACGGCACACTTATTACACAAGGCACAAAAAACAATGAAGTTATATTTACTGGTGATCGTTTAGATATCGATTATCGAGATTTACCTGCGAGTTGGCCGGGTATTATTTTTAGAACATCAAGTAAAAATAATGAACTCAATTTTACGGTAATAAAAAATGCATTTCAATCCATTGTGGCTATTGACCCATCGGTAAATACATCTCCAAAAGTTTCGATTCATCAATGCATCATCAACAATGCTTACGATGCCGGAATTTATTCCAATCATTCGGATTTGCTTGTTGAAAATTCGTTAATCAGCAATTGTGGAACGGGTATTCGAATTGTAAATGGCGGAAAGTATCAATTTGTAAATTGTACGGCAGCCGGATATTCAAATGATTTCATGAGCCACAATAAACCTACATTGAACGTTAGCAATTATATTTACCAAAATGGAAGTGAAATTTCTTCAGATTTGTATGCCCAATTTATAAATTGTATTTTTTGGGGAGAAGGAGGTTCAAACACGGATGAGATTTACGTCGATAAATTGGGCAACACCGCTTTTGATGTTACGTTTGATCACTCTTTATATAAAGTTGATGTAGACCCGATTGATGTAAACTTTATTACATCAATAAAAAATCAAGATCCTATTTTTGATAGTGTAGATGTGTTTAATAATTATTATGATTTCAGAATAAAGAACAGTCCCTTTGCGCCAGGAATAGATCAAGGTATTAATACTATTTATTTAAATGACCTCGATAATCAACCTCGAATAGCGGGTATGACGACTGATATCGGTTGTTATGAAAAACAATAACTTTTAAACCCGCTGAACTTTTTAATATTAATGTTGTTATCAATAAAAAAAATTATGTTTAAAATTATTTTAATTGCCCTGATGTTAACCTCTTGTGGTTCAACATCAACTAAAAATGCAAATATGGAAAATGTCAATAATTCAAAAACTGAATTGCCAAAAAGCATTCATCAATTTGTAGTAACAGCTATAGACGGTGGGAAAATTGATTTTTCGACATTTAAAGGAAAGAAAATATTGATTGTAAATACAGCTTCTGGATGTGGATATACGCCACAATACAAAGATTTGGAAACATTATATAATCAATACAAAGACAAATTGGTAATTATTGGCTTCCCATCAAATGATTTTGGCGGACAAGAGCCGGGTACCAATGATGAAATAAAATCGTTTTGTACAAAAAATTACAGCGTAAGTTTTCCAATGGCTGAAAAGGTTTCTGTAAAAGGAGAAAATGCGGCACCTATTTATCAATGGCTCACACAAAAAGAACAAAATGGCGTTCTAGATGCCGAAATAAAATGGAATTTCAATAAGTTTTTGTTGAATGAAAATGGAGAAATCATTTCTAAGTTTGAAAGCAGCACCAACCCATTAAGCAAGGATATTACAGACAAATTATAATCAATTATTTTTCTGATTGGGCGGTAACTTTTCTCTTTAGTGAATTATTATATCTTTAAATTGCATTGTGCAGTTTAAAGATATTATAGGTCAAAATCAGGTAAAGCAGCGTCTTATTGAGATGTATCATCAAAATAGGCTCAGTCATGCCTTGTTGTTTCTTGGAAAAGAAGGCAACGGCGCATTGTCTGCCGCAATGGCTTTTACCCAATATATTTGTTGTGATCGGGTAAATGGAAAAATGCCTCCTCCACAAAAAAAAGAAGTTTCCTTATTTGGTGATGATTTACCCATTGTTGAAAATGAAATTCAACAATTTGACATGTCGGATTCCTGTGGTGTTTGTCCATCTTGCGTGAAAGCCTCAAAGTTGGTACATCCTGATATTCATTTTTCCATTCCAACAATAAGTGGGTTAAGAACAGACAGACCAACCATTTCAAATGATTTGATTGCCAAATGGCGTTCTTTTATATTAGAAAACCCTTACGGAAACACGCATGATTGGTTGCAGTATATTGAAGCTGAGAACAAACAAGCCAACATTACAGCAGTAGAGTGTGATGATATCCATCGGATATTAAACCTAAAAAGTTTTGAATCGGAGTACAAGTTTTTGATCATGTGGATGACGGAGTTGCTGGGAAAAGAAGGAAACAAATTGTTGAAATTAATAGAAGAGCCACCTCCAAACACCATTTTAATTTTTATTGCTGAAAATGAACAGCTTATTTTGCCCACAATTCTTTCTCGAACCCAATTGATTAAATTTCCGATGTTGCAAACGGAAGAAATCCAAAATGCATTGGAGTTGAAATACAATGTTGATTCCAATAAATCCAAACTATTTGCCTATTTGGCTAAAGGGAATTTCAGAGAAGCTTTGCATCAAATGCATCAAATTGAAGATGACTGGGAAGTAACTTTGCGAGATTGGTTAAACACCATTGTAAAAACTGGTCCATTTGCTCAAATGAAATGGGTGGAGGAGATCGCTAAAATTGGTAGAGAAAAACAAAAGCAGTTTCTTCAATATTTTATTTATTTGCTCGAACAAGCATTATCGCTAAGGGTAAGGGGAAATCAAGCGTTGAGTCAGTTAGAAGTTACGGAAAAAGTATCCGCAGAAATGGATTTTGCGAGTCGATTTAATCGATTGTGTAATATTGCGCAACAAGAAGCCATCATCCAAGAATTAGATCAGTCAATCTATCACATCGAACGAAATGCAAATGCTAAAATCCTGTTTCATGCATTAACCATTAAGTTATATCATATTATTAGCAACAAATCAGTAATTTTGGTTGCATAATTGCAAATTATTTTTTGATTTGTAATATTTTAAGCGTTGGTACTAAATTTAATAATTGTAAAACTTATATAGTTATGGGTTGTGGAAGTTGTGGAACCAGTAAAGACGGAGCACCAAGCGGTTGTCAAAGTCATGGCAATTGTTCAAGTGGTGGTTGTAATCGAATGAACGTACATGATTGGCTTGCCAATTTGCCTTTTAGTGACCCTGAAAGCAATTGTAGAATCGTAGAAATTAGTTTTAATAATGGCAGCCGAAAAGATTATTTCAAGAATACCACTTTACATTATTACGGAAAAGGGGAGATGGTAGCCGTTGAAGGGGTTAATGGTTTTGATGTGGGCATGATAAATTTAACCGGAGAATTGGTTCGTTTGCAACTGAAGAAAAATAACATTGATGAGAAAAGTCCTGAAATAAAAAAAGTATTGCGAAGCGCAACTGAACAGGATATTCAAAAAATGATAGAAACAAAAGCAAAAGAGGCGAATATGCTGATTAGAAGTAGAGCAATTGCCCGTTATTTAAGGTTGGAGTTAAAAATGGCTGAAGTAGAAATCCAAGCGGATGCCAAAAAAGCTACTTTTTTTTACATAGCTGATGATCGTGTAGATTTTAGAGAGTTAATAAAATTATATGCTGCCGAATTTAAAGTAAAAGTGGAAATGAGGCAAATAGGCGCAAGACAAGAAGCCGGAAAAGTGGGTGGCATTGGCAGTTGTGGTAGAGAATTATGTTGCAGCACTTGGCTAACAGATTTTAAAAGTGTGAACACAAATGCAGCGCGTTACCAAAACTTAAGTATCAACCAAACTAAACTGAGCGGACAATGTGGTCGTTTGAAATGCTGTTTGAATTATGAGTTGGATACCTACATGGATGCGCTTCAATTTTTTCCAAATGATGCCGACATGTTGGAATTGGCTAAAGGACGCGCATTTCTTATTAAAAAAGACATCTTTAAAAATTTGATGTGGTACACAATGTCTGATAGTAACAAACATTACCCATTAACACTAGAAACGGTTAAAAGAATTAAAGCCCAAAACAAACAAGGAATTCGTCCGGAAGAATTGGAAACAGCGGAAATAGTTACTTCGAAACCAAAAGAAGTAGAACCAGAATACGCTGATTTGGTGGGACAAATTAGTTTGAAAAGTTTGGAGAAAACGACAAGGAAGCGCAGGGATAAAGAGCGTAGTCAACATCAATCTGGTCCTCAAATTCAAGGCAACCAAAATCAAAATCAAGGAAACCCTAAAGGTTCACAGGAACAATTTGGGACAAATCAACCCAATACAAGGGAGCCACAAAAAGGCCCACAACAAAATGCTGGTCCAAATAAAGGACCACAAAATCCTGGGAATTCAAACAATAGAAGAAATCAAGGGAATCGACCAAATAATAACGGGCCAAGAAATCAGCAAGGACCAAAGCAAGATCCCGGAAAATAGATAGATGATATTTGAAATTAGGCAGTCATTAAAAAATTGATCAGAATAAATCAGCAAATTTTACAATAAATCAGATAAAAATAAACTATTGTCAATATCAGTTTCCCATCTTTCAAAAAATTTTGGAGCGCAAAAAGCAGTAAACGATATTTCATTTAAGATTGGTAAAAATGAAATTGTTGGTTTTTTGGGGCCAAATGGCGCGGGGAAATCCACCACAATGAAAATGATAACTGGTTTTCTAAAACCTGAAATGGGCTCAATTGAAGTATGTGGAATTTCTGTCCAAAATCAGTCCACAGAAACACAAAAAAAAATAGGTTATTTGCCAGAATCGAATGCGTTGTATTCGGATATGTATGTGAGAGAGTATTTATCTTTTGTAGGAAGTGTATATAAGATAGATAATTTGCAATCAAGCGTTAACGATGTAGTAGCATTGGTGGGATTAACAAAAGAAGCACATAAAAAGATTGGGCAATTGAGTAAAGGATTTAAGCAACGTGTTGGCATCGCGGCAGCGTTGGTACATAACCCAGAAGTGTTGATTTTAGATGAGCCAACATCAGGTTTAGACCCCAATCAAATCATTGAAATTAGAGACATCA
The DNA here is from genome assembly GCA_009885535.1 of Chitinophagaceae bacterium. Classification (GTDB taxonomy): domain Bacteria; phylum Bacteroidota; class Bacteroidia; order Chitinophagales; family Chitinophagaceae; genus Ferruginibacter. The sequence goes on from VFKL01000159.1 coordinate 25,369, forward strand.
TAAAAAAATTAGCCGAAAATAAAACAGTTATTTTTTCTTCTCATATTATGCAAGACATTGAAGCCATTTGTGAAAGGGTAATCATCATAAACAAAGGGCAAATTGTGGCTGATGATCAATTGAGTAATTTGAAAAATAAAAGCAACGAGAATCAAATGGTTTCGGTAGAATTTAAAGAAAAGATATCGTCAGATTTATTTTCAGGAATAAAAGATTGCATTAGCATCAAAGAAATAAGTCAAAATAAAATTATTTTTGAAACCAGGAATGCAGAATCGATTAGAAAACAAATCATGGAACTTTGTTTAAGCCACAATTTAAATATCGTTTCATTAAATAGCGAAAGCCATAATTTAGAAGCCATTTTCAAATCGCTAACATTGTAATTTTTAAACAAAAAGTATAAAACAATTATTCATAAATCAATAACATTAAAATGAGTTACATTTCATCCATTCATGCGAGACAAATTTTAGACAGTAGAGGAAACCCTACCATTGAAGTAGATATTTTAACAGAGAACGATCATTTGGGACGAGCAGCAGTTCCAAGTGGTGCAAGTACTGGCATTCACGAAGCGGTGGAATTGAGAGACAACAATAAAAAAATATATGGTGGTAAAGGGGTTTTGAAAGCAGTGAAAAATGTAAATACTACAATTGCTGACCATTTATTGGGTTGGGATGTAGCGGATCAAACTGGAATTGATGAGATGATGATTGCACTGGATGCAACAGAAAATAAGAGCAAGTTAGGAGCTAATTCAATGTTGGCGGTAAGTTTGGCTGTGGCTAAAGCGGCGGCTTTGGAAGCTAATTTGCCTTTATACCGATATATTGGTGGTACAAATGCAAGGGTTTTGCCAATCCCAATGATGAATATTTTGAATGGTGGAGCACATGCGGATAATAAAATAGATTTTCAGGAATTTATGGTGATGCCGGTAGGCGCCACTTCATTTAGCGAAGGCTTGCGTTGGGGAGTTGAAATATTTCATGCATTAAAAACAGTGTTGAAGAAAAAAGGATTTAGTACAAATGTGGGTGATGAAGGCGGATTTGCCCCAAATATCCAAAGTAATGAAGAAGCTATTGAAACAGTATTGACAGCCATTCAGGTTGCAGGTTTTAAAACAGGAAGCCAAATTGGAATTGCCATGGATGCGGCTAATAGTGAGTTGTGGAATGCTAAAGAAAAAAAATACATTTTCCATAAAAGTGATGGAAAGAAAATGACTAGCGAGCAGTTGGTTGATTATTGGGAAAGTTGGGTAAAACAATATCCAATTATTTCAATAGAAGATGGGATGGCTGAAGATGATTGGAAAGGATGGAAAATGCTAACTGACAGAGTGGGTAAAAAATGCCAATTGGTGGGTGATGATTTGTTTGTAACTAACGTAAAGCGTTTGGAAAAAGGAATCAAAGACAGTACAGCAAATGCTTTGTTGGTAAAGGTGAATCAAATCGGCACATTAACAGAAACCATCAACGCAGTAAGTATGGCGCAAAATAATGGTTACAATACCATTATGAGTCATAGAAGTGGTGAAACAGAAGATAGTACCATTGCTGATTTGGCCGTTGCGCTTAATTGCGGACAAATTAAAACAGGTTCGGCATCAAGAAGTGATCGTATGGCAAAATACAATCAGTTGATAAGAATAGAAGAAATGCTGGGACAAGGTGGAATCTATCCCAATGGAAAAATAAAATTTGGTAAATAAATTTTCCAAATTGAATAAATTATTAAATTACACAAGCATTTTTAATAAAAAAAATGTGTCCAAATAATTTAAGGTAATTTCGAAATTGGAAACAAAAAATATTTAATAAATGAAGGAGCAAACTTGGATATTGAAAATTTTAAAGAATAAATATTTTGTTACTCTTTCCTTATTTATGGTGTGGATGGCTTTTTTTGATACAAAGGATTTCGGGCTGATACGAGAAAGACAAATCAAATTAAAAGAACTAGAAAAATCAGAAAAAGGAATGGCTAAATTGATAACGGAAACAAGAGCAGAGTTAAGTATGTTAAAAACAAGCGCTGAGTCCGTTGAGAAATATGCCCGTGAGAAGTATCTGATGAAAAAAGACAATGAAGATATTTTTGTAGTAAAAACACCATAAAAAAGAAAAATACGGGTTATAACACAATATTTAGAAAATAAGCTCGTTTACATTTTTGGATAAAATATTTAATTAACAATAAAGCATCACAATTGCCTATGCATAGTATTACTTCAGAAGATCTTTTGTTGTATTTATACGGCGAAACGACAAAGCTTCAAACAGAAGCTATCGATTCTGCGCTTCAACAAGATTGGAGTTTAATGGAAAAATTAGAATTGCTCACTCAATCTAGAAATGAACTAGAAACGATTTCTTTTTCACCAAGCACAAATTCAGTCAATAATATTTTAAAATATGCCGAGAAATCTGTAGAAGAAATTTCAACCGTATTGTAAACCAAGTTTAAAATTAATTTACACCTGCTTTCATCAAAAAGCAGGTTTTTTTTATGAAAAAAAATGAAAGATATCAGTTTGTGTTGGCTTATTTTGAAAAACAAATGCCTGTTGCTGAAACTGAATTGAATTTTGAAAATACATATCAATTATTGATAGCCGTGATTTTATCTGCTCAATGCACAGATAAACGAATCAACCTTGTTACACCATCGCTATTCAACAGATATCCAGATTTGTTAGAATTAAGTAATGCTGATTTCGAAACGGTTTTTGCACTTATTCGAAGCATTTCCTATCCCAATAATAAAGCAAAGCATTTAATTGGAATGGCTCAAATGGTAATGAATGATTTTAATGGCGTTATTCCAATGACCGTTGAGGAATTAATTAAATTGCCGGGGGTAGGAAGAAAAACGGCTAATGTAATTACTTCGGTTATTGACCATCAACCCAATATGGCTGTTGATACACATGTATTTAGGGTAAGCGCGAGAATTGGGTTAACCACAAATGCAAAAACGCCTTTATCTGCAGAAAAACAACTCATAAAACATATCCCAAAATCAAAAATTCACATTGCACATCATTGGCTGATTTTGCACGGTCGTTATGTTTGTACAGCCAGAAATCCAAAATGCAAAGCATGTGAAATTTCAACTGCCTGTAATTTTTTTAAGAAACTTAAAAATGATGATTAAAATTTGAATAAAATTCGTTTAATTTGTATACAATTAGAATTAAAAAATCAACCCAAATAAAAGGATCCAAATGAAAAGGTCAGTTTTTCTTATTATAACTATCGTTGCACTTACTTTTTTTAGTAAAAATGCATCTGCACAATATTATTTTTATGATGAAAATTATTACGATCAAGCTGTATTAATAGAAGTAGGTGCAAGCATTGGCGCAATGAATTGCTTAACAGACTTAGGGGGAAAATCTGGAATAGGCAAAGGATTTATAAAAGATTTTAATAGCGGAAAAAGTTATATTACCGGAGGCATATATGCAAATGTTTCTTATAAAAATGCATTAGGGTTAAGATTGGAATTCTGTAATGGTAAAGTTTCTGCTGATGATCAAGTTTTGTCTACAGTTTCTAGCACAGACATCGCTAGATTTCGTTATAATAGAAACCTAAACTTTCAAAGTAGCATAAAAGAGTATTCCGCAATGTTAGAAGTGCATCCTATGATGCTTTTTATAGATTGGGAAGCACGTGATCAAGAAGCGCCAAAATATTCTCCATATTTATTAGGTGGTATTGGATCTTTTTCATTTAATCCGCAATTAAAAGATGGAAACAGATTGATTGATCTACAACCACTTTCTACTGAAGGTCAGGGTTTAAAAGAATATCCAGATCGCCCTGTGTATAAACTAAAACAATCGAATTATCCTTTTGGTCTCGGGTTGAGATATGAGATATCACCCATAATAAACTTACGTGGGGAATTTGTTTATCGGTTGCTTACCACAGATTATCTTGATGATGTTAGTACAAACTACATAGATCCAACATTATATGCATTAAATGGATTTACAGGCACAAAATTAGAAAATGCTTTATTTTTAAATAATCGCGAAAGCAACGGACAAAAAACTGCTCCAGGTGGAAAAAGAGGTAGCCCAACTAATAACGATGCTTATTTTAGCTTCAATATAAAGTTAGGTGTTAACCTTAGACAGAGAATCAGATAGATTTTGATGCAATTGTAGAATAGAACTATAAATTAATAAAAAAAACCAGTGTTCTTTTTAAAAAGTATACACTGGTTTTTTTTATACATTTACTTGAGATGAATAACCGCTATTACCCATTAATAATCTTTTCAATTGCCTCAATCAACTCTGCTTTATAAAGAGGTGTCCCCATAATTTTATTAAAGCCTTTGGCATCTACCATATACGTGTCTCTAATAATTTTTATCAATTGTCCGTTATTAATTTCAGGAATTAAAATGTGGTCAAATTTTTTGATGATATCTCCCAAATTTTTTGGAAAGGGACGAATATAACGAAGATGTGCATGTGAAACAGCAAAACCCTTTGATTGTAGTTCTATACAAGCGCTTTTTATGGCACCAAATGTACTACCCCAGCCAATGACCAAAACTTTCCCAGAATCACTACCACTATCTAATTTTTGATCTGGAATATATTGGGCAATTAAATCAACTTTTTCTTGTCTTAGTTTTACCATCAAATGATGGTTTTCTGCGTCATAACTGATATTTCCAGTAATATTTTGCTTTTCTAATCCACCAATTCTGTGTTCTAAATTTGGCGTACCTGGAATTATCCAAGGACGTGCCAACTTTTCATTTCGAGCATAAGGTTCAAGTTTGGCTTCATTATCAGCCAACTTGGTTTTGAAATGCACTTTTATTTCTTTTAGATCTGCAGATTGAGGATATTTCCAAGGTTCAGCACCATTTGCAATATACCCGTCGCTTAACAAAATTACAGGAGTCATGTGCTCTATGGAAATTCTTACCGCTTCAAATGCAGCATCAAAGCAATCGCTTGGTGTTGATGCAGCAACAATAGGCATTGGACATTCGCCATTTCTTCCATAATAGGCCTGCATTAAATCGCTTTGTTCTGTTTTGGTTGGCAATCCTGTACTTGGTCCACCTCTTTGAATATTACAAATTATAAGTGGGATTTCAAGCATTACAGCAAGCCCCATCGCTTCAGCTTTTAACGCCATACCTGGTCCTGATGTAGTGGTTAAGCCAATCCAGCCTCCATAACTGGCACCAATAGCCGAAGTAATAGCGGCGATTTCATCTTCCGCTTGAAATGTTTTTATGCCGAAATTTTTATGTCTGCTCAGTTCATGTAAAATATCGGATGCAGGTGTAATGGGATAACTTCCTAAAAAAAGGTTCAGACCGCTTTTTTGAGCAGCTGCAATTAATCCAAATGACAGTGCCTGATTGCCCATTATCGAACGGTAATTACCAGAATCCATTTTAGCCTTAGCTACAGCATATCTTTCCGTAAACGTTTCAGTAGTATCCGCATAATTATAACCTGCTTGAAGTGCTTTAATATTGCTGTCAAGGATATCGACTTTTTTTGAAAATTTATCTTTTAGAAAAGTTATGGTATTATCCATGTCGCGATTATACATCCAATATAAAAAACCAAGCACAAACATATTTTTTGCCCTGTCTTTTTCTTTGGTACCCATTGTGAATTCTTTCAACGCTTCACGGGTTAGCTTGGTAACATCTATTTTAATGACTTCATAATTATCCAAGCTGTTATTTTCGATTGGATTTTCACCATCCGGATAATTGGCCAAGCGCAAGTTTTTTGTATCAAAGCCATCAACATTTACAATTATTTTTCCACCTTTTTTTATAGAAGATAAATTTACTTTTAGTGCAGCGGCATTCATCGCCACAAGCACATCACAAAAATCGCCAGGGGTATAAATTCTATCAGAACTGAATCGAAGTTGGAAACCACTTACACCGGGCAAAGTGCCTATTGGAGCCCTGATTTCCGCCGGAAAATCCGGAAAAGTTGCCAGGTCTAAACCCAAAAGGGCACTATTATTTGTAAATTGTGTACCGGTTAATTGCATTCCATCTCCACTATCACCAGCAAATTTTATAACTACTTCTTGAAGTATTTCTTGATTCTCTATCATGTAATTTTCATTGTATAATGGTCAAAGTTACTAAATACAAATAACAGAAAACGTAGAAAAAAATATTCTATATCGATTATCCTTTACTTTGAATGAGTTAGGTTTGTAAAAATGAAATATTGCATTATATTTTTGGTATCCAATGACATAAATAATTATGCCATATAAATTACGAAATTAAAAAAGCATCATACACAAAAAAGTTATGGAAGATTTACAAGATTTTTTATCGCCCGTTTGTTTAAATGAATTGATGAATGACGAAACATTTACAGATGGACAATTTGCCAAACATATTCGTTTTTATGAGACGGAATTTCCCAACTTAACAGATATCGATATCGTTTTGGTTGGTATTGGAGAAATGCGCGGCACCGATTTAAATGCTCGAGAAAGTAACGCACCCAATCAGATTAGAAAACAATTTTATGCACTTCATCATTGGCATTCCGATATTTTAATTGCAGATATCGGCAATATAAAACAAGGCGCACTTATCAATGATAGTTATGCGGCTTTACAAACAGTAATAGCAGAGTTGTTTAATATTGGCAAGAAAGTCATTATTTTAGGCGGTTCTCATGATATCACTTTAGCACAATATTATGCGTATAAAACATCAAAAAAAGGAATAATAGCAACTTGTATAGATGCTACAATTGATTTAAGAGGGGATAGTTTTTTTAGGCAAGAAAATTTTTTATTGGATATGCTTACCAGTGAACCCAATTATATTTCCCATTACAATCACATTGGGTTTCAGAGTTATTTTGTGCATCCAAGATTATTGGAAACAATGGACAAACTTAGGTTTGACTGTTATCGTGTTGGTGTAGTAAAATCGGACATTGAACAAATGGAACCTGTAATTCGTCAAACCAATTTATTGAGTTTTGATATTGCAGCAATTAAAAATAGTGCAGCGCCTTCAAATGTTTTAACCACTAATGGTTTAAATGGAGAAGAAGCCTGTGTGTTGTCGCAGTATGCTGGAATGAGCAGCCAATTATCAAGCTTTGGTATTTATGGTTATAATCCCGAAAAAGATGTGCATGATTTAACCGCAAAGCAAATCGCACAGATGATTTGGTATTATTTAGATGGATTCAATAGCGTTAAATATGAAGCAGCACTAAACGACAATGGAAATTTCAATTTGTATCACACCTACTTTTCGGAATTAGATACCTTGTTTATGCAGAGTAAAAAAACCAATCGTTGGTGGATGCAAATGCCAGATAATAATTTTATCTCGTGTAGTTATAAAGATTATTTGAGTGCAACTATGAATGATATTCCAGAGCGTTGGTTAAGGGCACAAGAGCGAACGGTTTAAAAAATCAAAAAATCAAAAATGAAAAAAAAGTATTTTTTAATCGTATTGGTTTTATTTGGAATGACATCAAGTGTCATTGCGCAAATATTAAAAAATCCACAAGATTTGCTCAATAATCCAATCATTAAAACAGGGCATTTGGGCATAAGTATTTACGAACCTGCTACTGAAAAATATTGGTATAATTATAACGCTGAAAAATTATTTATTCCAGCGAGCAATACAAAATTGTTCACTTTGTATGCAGGAATGAAATTTCTTGGCAATCAATTAACTGGTATATATTACAATGATACTCGAGATACATTTTTTGTTTTGCCTTCAGGGGATCCAACATTTCTACATGACGATTTTTTGAATCAACCGGTTTTTGAATTGCTTAAAAAAACGCAAAAGCCAATAGTAATTATTAATCAAGACCAACAAATACAGCCTTATGGAAAAGGTTGGACATGGGACGATCAATCTGAAGCATATTCTGCTCAACGTAATGCTTTTCCAATTTATGGAAATTTGCTTCAATTGAAATGGACAAAAAAGAACAAAATTCATAAAGATTCTTTTGCTTATGATTTAAACTTATTAAATGGAGACATTACAGATTTTGATTTTTTAAAGAAAACCAATTCAGAAAGTTTAGAAAATGTAATTATTAAAATCCCTGGAAAAAATAAGTTTGAAATATCCTTAAATGGAAACTCAAATCAATTGACACAAGAAGTACCATTTGAAACCAACAGCATAGAAACGGGTGTTCATTTATTACAGCAAAAATTGGGAAAATCGTTGATTTTAAAATGGGATAAAGTAAAAAAAGAATCATTCAAACCGCTGTATTCACAAAAAACAGACACGTTTTTTAAAATCATGATGCATAGAAGCGATAATCTCTATGCAGAGCAAACACTTTTAATGGCGAGTGAAAAGCATCTTGGTTTTATGTCGGAAACTGACATGATTGATACTTTATTGAAATCAACGTTTAAAGATATTCCTCAACAGCCTCGATGGGTTGATGGCAGTGGTTTAAGTAGATATAATTTGTTTTCACCACAAGATTTTATATACATACTCAATAAACTTCAAACAGATTACGGGTATGAAAAATTGGAATATATTTTACCTACAGGCGGAAAGGGAACATTGGCCAATTACTTTAAATCAGACAGCGGTTTCATTTTTGCAAAAACAGGTTCAATGACTAATAATATTACATTATGTGGGATGATAAAAACCCGTAAAAATAAAACGTTACTCTTCTCATTAATGCTGAATAATTATGTAGGTTCGGGTAAATTAGTAAGAAAACAATTTGAAAATTATTTACATGAGATAATTCAACAGAACTAGCGTATAATTTAGTTTTTTAAGAATTAAAACTTAATCATTTTTTTTTTGTTTATTAATCTTTAGGATTAGGTATTTAATTCTCAAATAAAGATAAGTGTTTGTTTTGCACTAATAAAATTAGTAATTTAGCGCTAAAATTATTAGTTTATGGAGGATTTATTTTACGGTATTGATGCTATAAGTTTTGGAAAACGCTTTACTTGTAATGATGATTGTTATGAATATTTGTATTCAATTAAATGGGCTAAAGGATATTCATGTATCCGATGTGGATGTAGAGAAGACGTTAAAGGGCGGACACATTTTCATAGAAGGTGTAAGCGTTGCAGCTATGATGAAAGTGTAACCAG
>VFKL01000178.1 GCA_009885535.1 Chitinophagaceae bacterium
GTTATAGGTCATTTTAAGACGACAACATAACGACAAAAATGATATTAATATTTGGATTTTTTTTTCTTATAATAACTCTAATTCCAATCGGACTTGCTTACTTGGCATATCGCTGGTTGACAAAAAAGGGGTATAAAAGGGTTGGACTTGCAATTTTGGCGACCATTACTATTTGGACAATTTATTCTTCTTACACTGCTTTTTATCCAACAGACAGTTTTTACGAAGATGAATTTGAAGACAATACAGGACTTGACTTTCCTAACTCTGGCGACATTCTAACTAAAGATGCAAGTTATCCTGACCTGCACGGTGACTATTCAGCAACTGCACTTTTCAAGATAGACCAAAACGACTTTAACTTAATATTAAATTCAATTAAAAAGAACACTAAATTTCAACTTGATACAATTCCTTTTAAATTTAATTTGGCAAACTTTGACACGACAATTAAAGAAACAAGTTTTACAAAATGCTATACACTAAACAGACAAGACAGAAATTTAATTTTTACAATTAGTTTTAACGACAACGACAATATAATAGAAATACAGCGAGACAGTTGGTAATGAAAAGAAAAACGCCCTATAAAAGCACCTACCCAAAAGTGGCAGTTCAGGGGTTAAATCAAGCTCTATGCTTCTATTCAAATTGATGCTAGTAAAACTGAATTAAAATCCTCCAAAAACTCCGAACTCCCAGTAATCATCCCGACATTACTACCAAAATGACAATCCAAATCCGGGTTGTCATTTTTAGTTTCAGCTAAAACACTTGGAGAGGTTGCGAACTTTGAAACTTCTAACTTTTTGTTAAGATAAATTTTCTTGCGAGACGTCAAATTTAATTTACCGCAAAATTCACAATCTTCACAAAAAGCTTTTAGCAGTAGGCATTATTTTTCTTTATTGTTTCAATTTATACCGATTAGACATTTGTAATAATCCAATGAAATTGTCCCAAATAGCTGTCATATCGGTATTATACCAGAAAAAAATAGAACTAAATTGTAATTAAATAGTAATTATAATTGGTATTATAATTGGTATTACATGCTTAATTCGTATTCAACTTCATTATCGTCTAATTCTGCAATCTTAATAAAATTAAGTTTCTCAATAAGTTTTATTGCTTTTTCATTTTGCTTAGTTGTTATTGCCCAAATACGTTTTAGTCCAATTTCATTTAATCCAAATTCAATGGCTAACAACATAGCAGAAGTCATATAGCCTTTTCCACGGTATTTGGGTAATAAAACACAACCAAGTTCTCCTTCTTCTTTGTCAAGTCCCCGATAGTAACCGCAAGTGCCAACAATTTTATTCGTTAATTTATCTACAATGCCCCAATGAATAGAATTTCCATCTAAGTAATCTCTATTTATTTTCGTTTGCATTTCTGTTGCTTGATTCAATGTTGTCGCCTGAATAGCGTCATAAAATGAAATTTCAATAAGTTCATTAATGTCAGAAAATTGAATCTGTCTCAACAATATTTTGTCGTCAGATATACTTGGAAAGTTGTCGTATGGTGGGAGTTTCATTCTGTTTGTGTTTGACTATGCTTGCTGTTAGAAGCTGCCTTTCTTTTCTTCAAAATTGTTTCGTTCTCATTAGTGTCAGTTATACGATATTTATTTTAGCATAAACATCCGCTATTGATGCATTTTCTAATGCAATACCATTAAATACTTGAATGGCAGGTTTATCTTTTTGTGGAATTTCTCTTTGAACAAAAGCAGTGTCAATTCCATGAACAATCCCATCTGTGTCAAACACAGGGCCGCCACTCATGCCATTTAATGAGATGTCTTGCGTCATAAAACCAATGTAATTTTTTCCGTTGTCTGCTATTGTAACTGTATCAATGATGTAGGTTGGTTGCCAATATTGTCTAACAGCACCTACATTTATAATTCCGTCTGGATTTATAGAAAGTTGTGCAAGTGGATAACCACAAAGACAAATTGACTTTCCTGCTTTGGGTCTGTCTAAAACTGAAATCACTGGAGTTGTATTTGCAATGTTTAATTTACCAAGAAAAATATCTCTGATTGGGTCACGATAAATTTCGGTAATAACTTCAGGTGGATTAATAATATGGTCAGGAATGTTTCCTCTATATTGAAAAATTGAATTTGCAGGGACCTCAGTAATCACGTGTAATGCAGTAAGGAAATGCCCTTTGTCGTCTATAAAAAAACCTGTTCCACTAACACCTATTGTTGAATTCTGTCCGTCTGCCGAAACGAAGAATATTGGGAAAATAGATTTTTTAATTTTTTCGATTGCTAATTGATACATATGATTTTCTTAGTTGTTAGTGTTTATGTTTGGTTCGTTAAGGATGTAGCTAATTCATACCTCCCCGTAACTTTTACTTTTTTTTCGCTTACTCAACCAATAAATATTGGTTAAGTCGGTTAAATCTACATAATTACCTACGGTTTATTTTCTGTTTATAAAGTTAGTCATGTTTTTCATGGGCAATTAAAATTTTAAAACGTAACAATGCAATCAAACTCTATTCATAAATCCGAACTCTCTGTAATCATCCCGACTATATTTTTTTGCAATACCAACAAAAAAAAGCAGCTCATTATGGTCTGCTTATTTGCTTTTATAACCCTTCATGCAATTTCAACCTTTGTTTTACAATTGAAATCTACTCCAACTTAAAATCAAATCTCAGTATTAGAATTGGCATTTTTTAAAATATACGCTAAGCTTACAATCTGCATTTAATTTGACCCTTATATTTGCACTGAATATTAAAATGCTTCAAAATGAGTATGCATTATAAAAGCGACAAAGTAGATTGGAATAGCGTATTTAATCTTAAAAACAATCTTTACATTATTGTGGGAGTTGCATTGGTAATTTTTGCCATGAAAGGCTTTATGATTCCCAATCAGTTTATAGATGGTGGAATTACCGGAATTTCTTTGTTGATACATGAAATATTTCACATAAACCTGAGTTTTCTTGCTATTGCATTAAACATTCCATTTGTGTATTTGGGATACAAGAAAATTGGGAAAACCTTCGCTGTTCAAACCACCATTTCTATTTTATTACTGTCAATCGGACTTTGGCTTGTTGAAATTCAACCTGTCACTTCAGACAAGTTACTCATAGCCATTTTCGGTGGGGTTTTAATAGGATCTGGAATTGGTTTGGTTATTAGAGCAGGAGCCGTAATTGATGGAGCTGAAGTATTGGTTGTTTTCACCAAAAGAATTACGGGCTTTTCAAGCAATGAAATAATTCTACTTTTTAATGCTGTTATTTTTGCTACTGCCGCAATTGAATTTGGTATTGAAACGGCACTGTATTCATTAATTACATTTTTTACAGCTACAAGGGCTATAAATTATGTTGTTGATGGTATTGAGCAACACACATCAATGAATATCGTATCTGCGAATGATGAAGAAATAAAAGATTTTCTTGTAAATAAGTTAGGCAAGGGAATTACTGTTTATAAAGGAGAAAGAGGATATTTACCAGGAAGTTTCGATGTAAAAACAGATTGCGATATTATCGTTACCATTGTTTCCCGATTGGAAATAAAACAAATTCAAGATGCACTTAAATTAATTGATCCCAAGGTTTTTATTTTTATACAAAGTATTAATGAAGCATCTGGTGGCGTTTTAAAAGCAAAATCTCATGCACATTAATCTTCAAATGAAAAATTTTGTTCTGAAATTTCTCAGAGAAAATCTTCCTGGGAATCTTTGTTTTCATGATATTGATCACACGCTATATGTCGTGGAAAAAGCCATTGAAATTGGACAAAATGAAAATTGTACAGATCGTGAAATTGAATTATTGTCTGTAGCTGCCCTGTGGCACGATACCGGTTATACCATTACTTATGCAGGTCATGAGCAAGAGGGTTGTATTTTGGCCAGACGTTATTTGCCTGAATATGGGTATGATTTAGCCAGTATAGAAATTATTTGCAGCTTGATTATGGCTACTAAAATTCCGCAGTCGCCACAAAATAAACTTGAAGAAATAATTGCAGATGCTGATCTAGAATATTTAGGAACAGAAAGTGCAGCTTCAAAAGCACACCAATTGTTTTTAGAACTTCAAAATTTAAATCCTGAGTTAACAGAAACTGGATGGAACAAAATGCAGATAAATTTCATTAAACAACATCGTTATTTTTCGAATTACTGCAATACAAATAATGAAAAGGTTAAGCAAAATTATTTAGATCAATTACTAAGTAAGAATGATTAAATTCTAAGGGTTATTTTTTTTGAATAGGGTATAAAAAATCGTTTTGTGGCAGTTAATATTTATGGATGAATGTAATACAATTTCAAAGCAATTATCTTTTAAAAAAATAACAGTAATTATAAAAAAATGTCTTTCTGTTTTTTGAAATTCCTTTAGATAAAAAGTCTAATAATTTTAGTCATTATCTAGTGAATTAAACAAGAGACTTTAAGTAAAAATTAATCACACAAATGAATAAAATATTTTTTTTCTTTTTTCTGTTGTTTTTTTGCACATCTGATATTGGTGTGCAGGCTCAGACTACGCAGATTAAAGGTTTCGTTGATGTTGGCTGCAGTTATGGACAAAATAAAGGTTCTTTTTCTTTTGGCGAACAAGATTTGTTTATCAACTCAGTTATAAATGATAGAATCTCATTTCTTGGCGAAACAATATTCAAATACACGCCTTCAACGCCTACTGAATTTTCTGTAAGTATTGAGCGGATTATCATTAATTATAACCTTCAAGGAAATAACAATCTCATACTTGGGAAAGTACATACCCCTGTAAATTATTGGAACGATACCTATCATCATGGCAGGGTTTTTTTTCCAACTATTGAGCGCCCGCTTTTGTTTTCAAACAATATTATCCCGCTTCATACTGTTGGTCTTGGCTTTCAAGGACATGATTTTGGAAAGTTAAAATTTGGCTATGATGTTTTTATTGGAAATGGTTTGGGGTCTACTCAGAATATGGACAATGACATCAGTAAGTCTGTAACCATTGCGGCTCATGTAAAACCTTTCGGCAAATTAAAAATTGGTGCTTCATGGTATCGTGACGTAATTGCAAAAGGCGCTATGGTTCATGATATGCAATCTGATTGGAAAATAAATCAAAATCTCGCGACTCTTTACATATCTAATTTCGGAAAAAAGATTGAACTTTTGGCTGAAGGTACTTACGGATTGAATCATACAGATACAACCGGAACAAAATCAACATTGGCTTCGTACGTATACTTCGGTTATAAAATGAGTGACAAAATTGTACCCTACGTTCGTTTCGACAATATTAAATATGAGGAAGGGGAAATGTATTACCACAAAAACAATATTAGTTCTTTTGTTGCCGGAATGAGGTATCAGATAAATTATTTGGCTGTTGTGAAGTTAGAATATCAATACCAGGAATCTGAAATGTTAAACAGCTCAAATAAAGTAATCGCACAATTTGCAATCGGATTTTAACATGAAAAATAAAACCCTTTTTAATTTTAAACCATTAAGTCTTTTTAATCGAAATGGACTTTTTATTACGGCATTAATGCTTTTAATAAGCTTTAATGCACAAGCGCAAACCACAACTTTGGTTGCCCTAGGTAATCAATCTGGAGTGCCTTCAACTATGAAATTAAGCGAATTAAAATCTGTGCTTATGGGTGAGAAGCAGCGTTGGAAAAACGGGAATAGAATACTTATTGCCCTTATGAAAACTAATACAGCATTAGGAAAATCAACTTCCGAAAAAATCTATGATATGACAGGGGATGAATTGAATAAATATTGGTTGGCATTGGTTTTTCAGGGGAAAGCGCAGGCGCCTGTTTTTTTTAGTTCTACAATTGAACTCGAAAACTATGTTGCTCAAAATCAAGGTGCAATTGGTATTCTGAACAAGTCATCAATAAATACAGAAATAAAAAACATTTTAATTGATGGGCAGAAATCATTTTAATAAAATAATAAATCCCCCGGTCCACATAATTTAAATCCCCCGTTTTTAATGGGTTAAAAAATCGAAAAAATGGTGATAAAAATTAAAACAAAAATTTGGCTTTCCATTTGTTCAATCGTATTTATTTTTTCATTTTTTACGCTGTATTATTTTCCACATCAGCAGGAAAATTTAATGGTAAATAATTACAACAATGAAATTCAAAACATTTCCAACACCGTTGCGTTAGGCGTAAAAATTGCCATGAAAGAACAGAATTTCGAAGGCGTTCAAACTGCAATTGAATTTGTAAAAGATGACCCGCGTTTGCAGTTTGTGAGTATGATACAATTTGATACAGTTTGGGAAGACGCTAATCACAAAAACTTTAAAATAAAAAAATCAGTATTTAAAACAGTTCCAGAGATTCAAAAGCCAAATCCAGAGATGGTTTCCAATGATTCGGTTATTGTTAAACAATCAACTTTCACAACCAGTTCAATGTCTGGCGCAATATTACTTGCTTTTAATACAAATGAAATTTTGAGAAGTAAAACCAAGATAATGCGTACATCTTTAATCGCTAGTGGCATTATTTTACTCATTGGAATTTTGATTGGTTACTTGTTGGCAAAAAATATTTCAACACCTATATTGGCTTTGCGAAATGCTGCCATCAAAATTGGACAAGGTGATTTGAATCAAAAAATCAAGAAAACACACCATGATGAGATTGGTGAATTGGAAAGGGTTTTTAATGAAATGGTAGATGAACTTTCCAAAGCAAGAAATGAACTCAATGAAAAAAATATTGTGTTGTTGAATACAAACAATACTTTAAATAAAACGCTGGTTGAATTAAAAGATACACATGCTCAACTGATACAATCTGAAAAAATGGCTTCATTGGGAGAGCTAACTGCAGGCATCGCGCATGAAATTCAAAACCCTTTAAACTTCGTAAATAATTTCTCAGAAGTGAATTCGGAATTAATAGCCGAAATGAATACCGAAATTGAGAATGGAAATATGGAAGAAGTAAAAGCGCTTGCAAATGATATTATGCAGAATGAGCAAAAAATAAATCATCATGGAAAGCGTGCAGATTCAATTGTAAAAGGAATGCTACAACATAGTAGAACAAGCACTGGTATAAAAGAACCCACGGATATCAATGCATTAGCCGATGAATATTTAAGATTGGCCTATCATGGATTAAGGGCAAAAGATAAATCTTTTAACGCCACTATGAAAACGGATTATGATAATTCAATGGAAAAATTGAAAGTTATTCCGCAAGATATTGGTCGTGTTATTCTAAATTTAATTACCAATGCTTTTTATGCAGTAACAGAAAAAAAGAAACATCAACCTACTGGATATGACCCTGTTGTTTTAGTAAGTACAAAAAAACAAGGAGATCATGTGATTGTAAGTGTAAAAGATAACGGCGAAGGTATGCCGCAAAAAGTTTTGGATAAAATATTTCAACCTTTTTTTACTACAAAACCAACAGGAAAAGGCACAGGACTTGGCTTGAGTATGAGTTACGACATTGTAATAAAAGGACATTCGGGAGATATTAAGGTAGAATCAACTGAAGGCGAAGGTGCTGAATTCATCATTTCTTTACCAATAAATGTAAAAATAAATTACCAATGAAAATTTTAGTTGTAGATGATGAACAAGATGTGCAAGTACTTTTTGAGCAAAAATTCAGAAAGGAAATAAAATCTGGAGAATTACATTTCGTATTCGCATTCTCTGGAGAAGATGCTTTGATTTATCTTCAAAATAATGAACATGAAGCCGTGTTGATTTTGTCTGATATTAACATGCCCGGAATGTCTGGATTGGAATTGCTAACAAAAATAAAGAACAAGCATTATCAACCTGCTCCAATTGTAATGATGATAACCGCTTATGGTGATGCCGAAAATTACAATACTGCAAAAGAATTGGGAGCAGATGATTTTTTGACAAAACCAGTAGACTTTAACCAGCTTAAAGAAAAACTTAAATTAAATACATAATGGCAAAAATATTAGTAGCAGATGATGAGGCTGATTTGGAAGTGCTGATAAAACAAAAATTCCGTCAGAAAATCCGCGAACAACAATATGAATTTGTTTTTGCAATTAACGGAAATGATGCATTGGACAAAATAAAACAAAATCCTGACATCGATATTGTATTGAGCGATATCAACATGCCAGAGATGGATGGACTTACTTTGCTCAGCAAATTGGCAGAGAGTAGTCCTTTAATTAAATCGGTTATCGTTTCGGCATACGGCGACATGGATAACATTAGAACGGCAATGAATAGGGGCGCTTTTGATTTCATTACCAAACCCATCAATTTTGATGATCTCTCTCAAACGATTGAAAAAACACTTACTCAGGTAAATCAAATGCGATTAACATTGCAAGCGATTAAAGAAAACAACATCCTTAAAATGTATGTTGATCAAACAGTTCTAAATTTTATGGGCAGTCGTGAGTTTGAATCATCTTTACTCGCAAATGAAAATATTGAAGCCTCTGTTGCATTTATTGATATTTGTAGTTTTACTTCAATCAGTGAAACGGAGCCTGCAGATGTGGTTGTAAAAATGTTGAATATTTTTTTTGATGTAATTATTAAAGTAATTATTGATCAAGGAGGCTATATAGATAAGTTTATTGGCGATGCTGTAATGGCCGTGTTTCGTGGTCCTTATCATTTAGACAGAGCTATAGAAGCTTGTGTTGAGGTTAAACAACAAATTAATAATCTTCCCATTATTTCAGAATCTGTACCCTTTATTCCTAACGTTTCAATTGGGATAAATAGTGGCGAAATGATTTCAGGCAATATTGGCGCAGCAAGCTTACGTAGATTGGATTATACTGTAATAGGAGATATCGTTAATACCGCACAACGCTTACAGTCTGCCGCAAAACCTGGTCAAATCATTATCAATGAAACTTGTTATGAAAAAGTAAAACAATCCTTTAATTGTAGTCTGATTGGAGAAGTAAGTTTGAAAAATAAAACCAAACCAATGAATATTTATGAAGTAATGGGTTAATAAAATTCATTGATGTAATTGGGTTTAATTCACAGATTCTTTACTCTATTGAAATAATGGGTTCATTTTTTAAGTATCCAAGAGATATTAAAAACTTGTCGGTTTCAAAAACAGTTTTCTTATAGTTTTCAATGTTCTTGTGATTAAAAAATCCATGGCCTTGATCTTCATATAAAAGCAAATCACATCTGCTTTTAACTTTCTCCATTACTTTTTTATAATAGGATGCAGTCTCCACCGGGATATGTTTATCTGTTGTACCAAGAAAAATAATTGTTGGTGGTGCACCAGCCTTTATGTTATGAAGCGGAGAGAAATTTTTATAAGCATCTCCAATTTTTTCATAGCCATAACCGCCAGGCCCATTATCAATAACAGGGTTAAAAAGAACTAAAGCATTTGGAATACAACTTATTGATAAATCGTCAGTATGTTCATTATAGGCGTCTATTAAGGCTGTTGCTGCTGCGAGATGACCGCCCGATGAGCCACCCGATGCTATTATTTTTGATGTGTCTATTCCGAAAGTT
Source organism: Chitinophagaceae bacterium (assembly GCA_009885535.1). Lineage (GTDB taxonomy): Bacteria > Bacteroidota > Bacteroidia > Chitinophagales > Chitinophagaceae > Ferruginibacter. The sequence continues at coordinate 9,558 of VFKL01000178.1, forward strand.
TTTGCATTTTTTCTAATAAATCTAATCGCTGTTTTCGCATCCTGAAGCGATTCGAATGGTGTTGTATTGTTTTTGTTTTTTGTACGGTAATCAACTAAAAAACAGGTTAGGCCTCTTTTTGAGAAATAGGTTGCATGATGGATAAATTGAGATCTTTCGCCACTGCTCCAACCTCCTCCAAAAAAGAAAACCATAGCAGGCGTAGATACTGTTGAATCAATAAATTGGGGGCGATATACTTCCATGTATAACTTAACCGTATCTATCTGCTTAAATAGTATTTGTTCTTGCGCTGAACTTATTGTTGCATAAATAATCAACTGTAGTATTAGGAAATAGTATTTTTTCATGTTTAAGTTTGATGAAAAATCTGGGTTAAATATTATCTAAGGAAATGGTTACTTTGAAATCAATCAAAACCGATTAACCCTTTTTTTCTTATTTGCATTTTATCAAATTGAAATTATGCTTATTGTAGTTATCTTATTGTTTAATAGTTGTGTTTTTTTCCATTACAAAAAATCTGGTTTCAATCAATTCTATTCTTCAAGTTTGTATTTCATTTGCTATTTGCGATTAGATTTTTTATAACTGTTTTTTTATTTCGTTAAAATTAAAACATCATTAACATTTTAAATCTAAATTCAATAGTTTTGATTTTTATTTGAATCTTTATTTTCGTTTCTAAACTTCCATATATGAAAAAGCATGTTGCCTTGTTATTAATTATTGTTGTACTTTTTTCTTCTTGTAGAGTTTTATTTACAGAACAATTACGTCAAAAAGCAGAAAAACAAAGTATTGATTTAACCAAGATTCAGTTTTATAACTCAGATAAAATTGTTTTGTCTAGAACTTTGGCATCTTCTGAAGTGAGTTTAGCTTCTGGTAAAGTTACTTTTCAAAACGGGATTTACACCGAGATTATTAAAATCAAAAAAAATACTAGAGGTAAATGCGATATGGTTGGTTCTAATATTTTAAACATAAGTTTTGAAGTAGGAAATAACAGAAGCTTGATTTTTGAAAATAATTTCAACAACTATCAATTAAAACCTACCAATTGTAAAATTGTAAAAAGAACATCAACTGCTTTAAATACAAATGGTGGAAAAGGACAGCCGTTAACACAAACAGTAGTTAAGAACATCAATGAATGCACCTTGAATTATGATGGGAAAGTATATCAAACGGAATTGCCAATCATGCCTAAACTGTTGATTAAAAAAAGGCAAATCAATAAAAACAAAACCAGTGTAAGAACGGCAAAAGGAGTGAAGGTTTACTAGGAAATTATTTCTTTTTTACCATTACATTTTCAATTGAAGTGCCTGTTGATCCAATTATTTTTACCGTATAATCTCCATTATACAATACTTGCGTGTCGAAATAGGCAAGCGTGCTTCCTTGGTATAA
>VFKL01000133.1 GCA_009885535.1 Chitinophagaceae bacterium
AGATCACATGAAGACTTTTTGAAAATGTTGTATCGATATGATGTTTGGCAGATTGATACAAAGCATATTGATAATATCTGGTATTTAGATCCGAATTTAATAGATGGTAATGAAGGAAGTGGTGATGCCACGGATTATTTGTATTGCGAAAACACCATACATCCGCGTGCATTAAAGTTATTTACATTTACCATTAATGATTATAAGTTTTTGTATGAAGATCAATTTAATGTTGAATTCAATTTAGACCCTGTAGAAAAAATAAATAATTTTATTAAAACTAAATGGTGGTAATTTATATTATAAAGAAATTAATGGGATTAATTAATTTAGTAACATGCTCATTCCACTCATTATAGGCAAAAACAGTAATGGCGAAAACCAGGTGATTGATTTAGCGCAATCGCCTTTGTTGATGATTTCTTATTGTGAAGAGGAGCAGTTAAAGAACATTGTTACACAACTAACCAATTTAGATTACCCTTTTAAACAATCTGATTTTTATATTGCTTCAAGTAGAAAATGTGCTTACTGGAATATTGATTTGCAACATGCCATTCATTTTTATAAAGACGATCCAAGTAAAGGTAACATCAATAAAAAATCGAAATTACTAAAACTTATAAATGATGAAATCTCCAGAAGAGAACGGATTTTAAAAAAGAATAAAGGAGTAGATTTTAAAAGATACTTTTCATTAAACACCTGGAAAGATGAAAAGCTTTCTTACCAATTTTTTGTAATTGATAACATTTGGGATATCGTAATTTCCAAACCTAAATCGATTGGATTGAGTTTGATGCGCATCATTTTATATGGAAGCGATGTTGGCATTCACACCATTTTTACCAGCAAATTATCTTTTAGAAATTTGCTTAAACAGTTAATAAACATAAACCCTTCCATTACAAAAGAGTTACAAAAAAAATACGGTGTACCCGAACCGAAAAGAATCAATAGCTTAGGCAACGAACTTTTATTTACCGCCGACAATGTTGTTTTTTATAAAAAGGCAGGATCTATGGAAATGGTTAGGATGTATTTTGATAAATAATAAAATTTCCGTTGAAAAATTTATTTATTTTTTTTGAGGATGTAAATAGATTACAACCATAACTTTTATGTTTGTTCTCAACCCAAAATCTTCTTCTATGCGAAAATTCATTTTACCTGTAGTCGCTTTTGTTGGTCTTTGCAGTTTTCCAAACGCTTCTATATTACCCGCTAGCATTGGTAGTTCCGAATTTACTGTAGGTGACTTTTGTAGCCTATATTTTGTATTTGCTGCAATTTATTTTATCTATAAAAGAAAGCATATCCCTAATTATGGGAAAATCTGGGAAATCATTTCGATGTTTTTTACAGTTGTTTTTGCCCGTCTTTTGGGTGGTTATATTTCTGAAAAATGGAAACAAAAAGATTATGCTTCAGCATTCTTTGCATTCATGATTCCGCTGTTTTGGTTTATGGATAAGAAAGAAAAAAAATCTACTTCTATTAAATAATTTTCCTCGAAATATTTTCATTCAACGATTAAATAATAAAATATGAATATCAACATCGACAACCTAAAAAAACTCATCGAATCAATCAGAAATATCAACTTTTTTCAACGATTATTTAGTTGGGGTAAAATCAGACAACAATTAATTGATGGTGTAACTGACCTTCAAAAAATGGAATCAATGATTGAGCACTTAAACAACCAAAATGATTCATTGACTTTAGAATTAAATACATCGAAAGCTAATTTAAAATCAGCAAATGATGTTGTATCCAGATATGATGAAGAAAAGCAAAGACTGAATTATATTATCCAAGAGAAAGAAAACAAATTAACCCTAATTGAAAAAGACCTTTCTACCATAAATACTGAAAATGAAAACAATAAAAGCAATCTTGCCAAATCAGAAAATCAATTGTCTTTATTAACTCAAAAACATCAATCAATCGAAGCTGAGTTATTAAAAACCCGACAAGAAAACACCCAATTAAATGCTGAAGAAAAAAGTAGACGAGAGAAATATGAACAAGATGTTTCCGGACTAAATGCAATTAGAACACAAATTCAAAATGATCGAAACAGAGAATTAGATGATAGGGCAATTGCTGAAAACGATAGAAGAGATAAACTTAAAGAAACCTGGAGCAAACATCAGATTAATGTAAAAGGATTAATAAAAAACATTTGCCAAAAACACACCATCGAATATGTTGACGCGGTTCCATTCAAAGGCGAGCCAGATAATACCGTGAAAATTTGTGACGAGTTTGTCATCTTTGATGCTAAAAGTCCGGCTACAGATGATTTAAACAACTTTCCAACTTATATTAAAACACAAGCGGAAAGCGCCAAGAAATATGCCAAACATGAAAATGTAAAATCGGATATCTTTTTTGTGGTTCCAACCAATACATTAGAAAGGTTAACTCAATTTGTTTTCAACTTAGCAGATTACAATGTATTTATCATTTCGGTTGATGCGCTTGAGCAAATCATGCTTAGTTTAAAAAAGATTGAAGAATATGAATTTGCAGAGCAATTGAGTCCAGAAGAGCGCGACAATATTTGCCGAGTACTTGGGAAGTTTGCCCACCTTACCAAAAGACGCATTCAAATTGATAGCTTTTTTGCCAAACAATTTATTGAACTCGCTTATAAATCGGAAGCGGATTTACCCAAAGATATTTTTGAAAAAGTGGTTGAATTTGAACGTTCAGAAAAACTAAATCCACCAATCGAGAAACGCGCAAAAGCCATCAGCACCAAAGAATTGGAAAAAGATTTGAATAAAATAAACAACGAAGCTTTTTCAAAAGGTATAATCATTGATGACATTAAGATATCGAATGGAATAAACGAATTGGATTTATATAAACCTGAGGACGAATAACTGAAACGATTTATTTATTAAATAATCAAAAATGCAATTTTAACATTCAATCCCATTTGAAAAACATAAATTTATACAATTGTAACTTTCAAAAAATCAATTTTAGACACACAAAATGAAGCAACATTTAAACACGGTATTAATTTGCGTAGCTGTAATAATTGGATTAACTATTTTAGGTAGCGCTTACAAATATAAATTCACTTCTTCCGAAACCGTTTCTGTTACAGGATTATCTGAAAAAGATTTTACCAGCGACTTAATTGTTTGGGGTGGTTCATTCAGCAGAAATGCAATGGAATTAAAAGATGCCTACTCTGCTTTGAAGCAAGATGAAACAGCAATAAAAACCTATTTAAATTCAAAAGGAATTGTAGACAGTTGCATTGTGTTTTCGGCGGTTAGCATGACCAAAGAATTTCAGCGACAATATGATGAAAGAGGCAATGAAATTAGTGCAAGTTTCGCAGGTTACACCTTAACAGGAAATGTACGCGTAGAATCACATGAAATAGAAACCGTTGAAAAATTATCGAGAGAAATCACAGAATTGCTAGAGAAAGGAATTGAATTAAACTCCAATACACCTGAATATTATTACACAAAGCTTAACGAATTGAAGATTGATCTTTTGGCTAAAGCAAGTGAAGATGCAAAAACCAGGGCAGAAACTATTGCAAAAAACAGTGGCGCTTCATTGGGCGGCATCAAAAAAGCCAATATGGGCGTTTTTCAAATTACTGGGAAAAATGTAAACGAAACATTCAGTTATGGCGGATCTTTTAATACCAGCAGCAAATTAAAAACGGCTTCTATTACTTTAAAGGTAGATTATCAATTGAAGTAATTTTCCTTCTGATATGCATATAAAACCAGTTTTTTAAATTGGACAATTAAGACAATATTTCTGAAGAGAATATCAATTATCTTTGCCCACTTTATGAAATACATTAACGAAATCAATAAGCGGAAAACATTTGCCATTATATCTCACCCGGATGCCGGAAAAACTACGTTGACAGAAAAGTTTCTGTTGTTTGGTGGCGCCATTCAAACTGCGGGCGCTGTAAAAAGCAACAAAATTAAAAAGCATGCAACGAGTGATTTCATGGAAATCGAACGTCAAAGAGGTATTAGTGTTGCCACTAGTGTAATGACTTTTGAATACAAAGACTTTTTAATTAATCTTTTAGATACGCCTGGGCATAAAGACTTTGCTGAAGATACATATAGAACGTTAACTGCGGTTGATAGTGTGGTTTTGGTGATTGATAGCGTAAATGGTGTGGAAGCACAAACACGTAGATTAATGGAAGTAATTGCAATGCGAAAAACACCGGTGATTGTTTTTATAAATAAAATGGATCGTGATGGAAAAAACAGATTTGATCTTTTGGAAGAAATTGAAAATGAATTAAAGATTCAACTTCACCCTATGACGGTACCTATTAATAGTGGAAAGGATTTTAAAGGCGTTTATAATCTTCATGAAAAAAATCTGGTTTTATTTGCCGCAGGAACAAAAGCAAATGATGAAGATGTAATGGAAATAAGTGATTTAAATGATGCCAAATTGGATTCAATCATTGGTGATAAAAATGCAGCAACATTACGCGAAGATGTAGAATTGATTGATGGGGTTTATGGCGAATTAAATGAGGAAGATTATTTATCTGGAAATACAGCACCGGTTTTTTTTGGAAGTGCGGTAAACAATTTCGGGGTTAGAGAGATGCTAAATACTTTTGTAAGAATAGCCCCTACTCCACGTCTGCGCGGAACTACAACGCGTGATATAAATCCGCAAGAAGACAAATTCAGTGGATTTATTTTTAAAATACACGCCAACTTAGATCCGAAGCATAGAGATAGAATTGCATTTTTAAGGGTATGTTCGGGCAAGTTTTCGAGAAACACTTTTTACAACCACGTTCGATTGGAAAAAGATGTTCGATTTAATAATCCATATAGTTTTTTAGCACGTCAAAAAGATGTAATTGAAGAGGCTTATCCAGGTGATGTGGTAGGTTTATTTGATACCGGAAATTTCAAAATTGGTGATACATTAACTGAAGGCGAAAATTTTTATTTCACGGGAATTCCTAGCTTTTCTCCAGAAATATTTAAAGAGGTGTCGAATAAAGATCCGATGAAAACCAAGCAACTCGAAAAGGGCTTGATGCAATTAACTGATGAGGGTGTAGCGCAGTTGTTTACTCAATTTGGTGGAAACAAAAAAATCATTGGTTGCGTTGGTGAACTACAATTTGAAGTAATTCAATACCGACTTTTACAAGAGTATGGCGCTTCTGTTCAAATGAATAATCTGCCATTTTATAAAGCATGTTGGCTAACAAGTAAAGATGCAAAAAAGCTCGATGATTTTACAAAATACAAACAAGCCAATATTGCAGAAGATAAAGATGGAAATGTAGTTTATCTCGCACAAAGCGAATGGTTTTTAAATACAGAAATAACCAATAACCCGGATATTGAATTTCATTTTACTTCGGAGATACATAAATAAAAATTAAAAATTAAAATTCAAAATCAAAACCTTTAACTCATCATAATTTTATAAATAAATATTGATTATGAATCGAAGTAAAAACGACAAAATTTTGGGAGGTGTTTTATCTGGAATTGCTTCTGCACTAGGTGTTTCAGCTGGGTTAATCCGGGTGATATTTCTTGTAGGATTCTTCGCTATTGGAGGGATTACATTTGGCATATCATCAGGTGCAATGATGCTGATTTATTTTTTATTGTGGATATTTTTGCCTGCTAAATAAATAGTGATTAGTAGGCTATCTTATTTTTTGCTCGTAGTATCTTAACTGATCAAAAGTAGATTCCCTTTAAGTAATTTATCTTTACCATATTTATCAATTCCTTTTACGATATTCACGAAATTACCAGCGTTTTGTTTCATACTTTTATACACTCCATCCCATACTCTACCCATATTATTTGTTTCAAAAATTTTTAGTACTTCTTGATACTAATCAACCTTTTTCTTTGTAAAAAATAAAAGAAGAAAGACGCAATTAACAAAATCGGATAAAGTACACAAAAGAAAATAAAGTTTACTTCATAATAAGATAAGTGCAGAAGATTTGCCAGATTGATTACAAAATCGGTACAATAATTATAAAGTAAATAAGCGCAATCTATTATCTTATCCATTTTGCTTTATTTTTTTTATTTCATTGCGAATGTTTAACCCTTTTATTATAAAATAAAAAATCAAAAACGGTATAAGAATAACCAAAATTGCAATATTGGCTAAGCCATAATTTCCTGTACTTTTCAATAATTTTATCTCCCCGTAGTAAATTTGATCCGTTTTAGAAAACGATTTTTTTAAAAACTTCACATGATGTTCTTTGCAAAAAGAAGTATTGTTGTGACAGTTCCATGTGCACTTATCTGATATTTTATCCGAAGAGTTTATAGTCGTAAATCCGTATTTATGATATGACAATTCTTTAATTGACAATCTGAATGATTCGTTTACTATTATCATTAAAACAAAAGGGAGCAACACAATAATGGCAGTTCTAGCTTTTGGTTTCATGAATTTAATTTCTTGATGATAGAGAAACAATAAATATAATTATAAATAGTTAGTTGGATTTTTATTGATGGGAAAATGTTACTTTTTTATGGGAGAATTACTTAAAACAAAAAAATCGCTATTTTTTGATTGAACGCTTAATTGTGTTTAATCAAATAGGTCTATCGCTATTCGAAATGTGTTACAATGTGCTTCTACAATGGTTTTTATATCTGGAGAATAACCTCCCCCTAGTACCACTGTTACCGGAATATTATTTTTCTTAAGTAGGGTTAATACAAATTCATCTCTTTGTTTGCAGGCTTCCATACTTACTTGTAATTTTCCAAACTTATCCGTGCTTAAAATATCAACTCCAGCTAAATAAAATGCAAAATCAGGTTTTACTGTTGCCAACAGTTTTGGCAGTGTTTCATACAATATAGATAAATAGGTTTCACTAGTTGCTCCATTCTCTAAGCCTATATCTAAGTCGGATTTTTCTTTACGAATAGGGTAATTGGTTGCACCATGCATACTAAATGTAAATACCCTTGGTTCGTTCTCCATAAGTTTGGCTGTTCCATTTCCTTGATGCACGTCTAAATCTATAATTAGAATTTTATTACTCAATCCATTTTTTAATAGATAGTTGGACGCGATAGCCATATCATTCAATAAACAAAAACCTTCTCCACTTTCTGCAAACGCATGATGCGTACCTCCAGCAATATTAAGCGCGGCTCCGTTTTCTAATGCATATAAAGCGGCGTCTATGGTACCCTGTGTGATGATTAATTCTCTTTGTATAAGTTCGGGGGATTGAGGGAAACCAATCTTTCTTTGTTCAGAAGCACTTAATTGCTGATTCAATAACTTGTCTAAATATTCTTTTTTATGCGTCAACAATATCACTTCCTCTGGACAAATACTTGGATTAAAAAAATGCGATTCCGTGCAAGTACCTTCATAAATTAATTGAGCAGGTATCAGCTCGTATTTCAACATAGGGAAACGATGATTTTCTGGAAGTGGATGTGCGTAAATTGGATCAAAAGCTATTCTAACCATGGGCAATTAAAATTTATCTCTTTTCCAGTTAACACGAACCTCAGAACCCTCAGCCATTATGATAGAATTGGGTGCTTGATTGTTTAAATCAGCAAAAGCATTTCCATACATCGGACCAAAATCACAATCTATGGTGTAATTCAAAATTTTATGCGTGTTCCATTTGGGGTGATGAATTCTATATTCTTGTGTACTTGAAGGCGACAACTTAGTAAAACCAAAATAACGCTCAAAAATAAACTCCTCAATACTTGATGGCTCTATTTTGTATTTATTGATATCTGATTGAACTTTGATGGAATTCCATTTTTCATTCATCTTCCAATCGTATTGGATGTTTTTATGCTCGCCTATTTGTATTGAATTTTTAGTAGGAATAGATATATAATGCTCCTTGTATAATTTATTTGCCAAGAGTGCTACAATTTTAAAAGGTACCGTTTCATTAATGAACACAACCCCTTTTTTTATTTTCTTCCCCTCTATTCTTTTCACATAAAACCTAAGATTAATTTCCTCGAATGAACCAAAAAAAGGAATAGGTACGCCAAACAAACTTGTTTTCTTAAACATAAACCCAACAAGGCTAACATAGGTTTTATTATTAAAAAAATCCAATTCCACGCCATTAGGTAAATAAGGTGTTAAAATGGAAGGCTCCACCTCATAATTTGCCATGACTAAGTTTTCCCAATTCGCTTTTAAAAAAGTATTCGACATGTTTTAAAAACAAAAATAGGTACCAATTGTTCAAGAATTAATGAACTTATATATTTAGAAAGGATGGCCATGGGTTCCTTTAATTAACTTCTTAGATAACCTTGGAAAATGTTGCATTATTTGTAAAAACATATTGGTTATATGGGCATTTCCAAAAAGACGTTGAATGGTTCTGCCTACAAAAATTCTATTAGCAAATAGTTTTTGCCATTGCTTTTCATGCGCAGCTTCTAATACTACTCTATTTTGTCCGTTCTTGAAATAATGATCAATGCTTTGAAAAGCAATTTTGCTTCCATGCAACGCAATGCTCATTCCATTACCGCAGAGTGGCGTAATCATCCCAGCTGCATCACCAATACATAAAATATGATCTTCTATTTGAGATTTTTTCTGAAAACTGATTTGGGTTATTACAAGGGGTTTTTTATACACAAATTCTGCATTATTGAAAATATGTTTCAATAATGGGTTTTTACATAAAATATTTTCTTCCATTACAGCAATATTATTTCCAGATTTTTTTAGGTTTGCTGCAGTGGTTAAATAACATAAGCAACATTCCCCATTTTCAATTTCTTCAATACCGCAATAACCATTATCAAAATTATGTAAGGCAACTTGATTGGTTGGATGGGAATATCGAATATGGTATTTGACGCCAATAAAATTATTCAACGCATTGGGTCTTGCTTTTGCAAAAGGACGTGATAATTTAACATCCATATTGCTCTTTTTACCAAAACTACCCGCAGCAATATTGCTTTGGTAGCTGCCTTTGTCTGTGGTAATTTCAAATTTGTTTTGTGTAAAATGAATATCCTGTACTTTGGTATTTGTAAGCACAGTAACACCTTTACTTAAAGCTATTTCGTACAAACATTGGTCTAGTTTATAGCGACTCACGCCAAAGCCACCAAGGGGTAAAGTGAATTGATAGGCAGTTCCACTAGGTGCCGATACATTTAAATCAGTAATGCTTGGTAGCCCCCAATTTGATAATGGCACGCCAAGCTTTTCTAAAAAAGGGAATGATTCATTACTAATGTATTCGCCACAAACTTTATGAAAGGGATAATTTTCCTTTTCAAATAATACGGTGCTATATCCTGCTTCTGCACACTGAATAGAAAGACTTAATCCCGCTAATCCACCTCCAATAATGGCTATATCAAATTCATTATTCATTAAGCGTATTGTTGTTTAACAATTAAATACCTGAATGCCCATTTCCATGAAATATGAAAGTGTTCAATGTCAGCTTTCGAAAAAAGCAATTGCCATTCCGATTTTCTAAACCCTCTTGCAACACTTAAAGATGCATCGTTTTTTACCAAGTACGATTTAGAAAATAACTGTGTAAGAATATGAATCAAATTAAACGCCAGCCAATGACGTTGTAAATCATTGATAAAAAAACCTACTCTAGCATGCGTTTTCATCCAGTTTAGTTGCAATACCAATTCCTCATCTGTGAAATGATGACAAAATAAACTAGAAAAAATAATATCAGGATTGGTTTCAAAATTTACTTTTGCATAATC
>VFKL01000053.1 GCA_009885535.1 Chitinophagaceae bacterium
CTTTTTCGCGTTCCTTTTTTACCATATTGTTCTTCAATAAGTTGGTCAAGCGACTTGATGTTATTTTTTGGTTTCATAATATTCATCTTTTATTTTCAAAGCTTTTTAAATTTCATTTTTAGGCGTTTTTTGAGTTTTCTTCTGAAAACCGTTTGTTAACACGACTAATTTCCCTTCGTCAAAGAAGCAGAAAATTCTAAAAATGTCATTTCCAATTTGAACTCGGATTTCATAAAGTCCTTCTGTTCCTTCTATATGTTTCAGATAGGTTTCCGGAATTTGTTGAACTTCTTCAATGAGCAAAAATGTCCAAAAAATCTTTTCTCTTACTTTTTGCCGTTGTTTCATGAGAAACAATTCAAAGTGATCTTTGTAAGTAATGACTGTTCTATATTTATTTAATTCTTTCACAGTAAAGGTATTAAAAGTAGTCCGAAAAGACAACTTATTTTAAATGGATTTTTAATTACACCGATTGGATATCTGTAAGGGTATAATGAAATTGACCCTTACAGATACCACATTGGCATTTAACTAAATAATTCTGGACTAATTTATAATTCAAATTGGTGTTACCTATTTCAGTGTATTATGGTATAAGCTTTCAATTGTGAAAATCATGTCCCAATTTTTTCCCCATACAATATTACCTTGGTCTAATTTGAATTTTTTAAATTTTGTAACATCCAGATATTTTTTACAGACTGGATTACTTTTTATTACGGGAAGAAAGTTAATGACATTTATTTTTTTGTCATCAAATATTAATTCCACCTTGTAATTATCAATGTATTTTGCTGATGTTAATCTCATTTTACTTAATTTTCGTTGTTATCTTCCGACACTTTGGCGATCTATGCAGTACAAAAAAGTTGTGCCATTTCTCGGTAATTTGCTTATGATATTTTTTTATAAATTTAATACTATCTCTATTTTGTCTTTCATTTAATGGTGATTTTGTTTTCACAGGAACAATATCTACTAATTTCCCATCTTGATATTCTAAAATGTATTTACTCTCATTTTCATCTGATTTTACATGTACATGAATTGGGAGATGATCATTAGAATAGAACAAGAAAATTAATCCGAAATACTCATAAATTTTTGGCATTTCTCTTACAAATTTAAAGTTTTTTAATAAAAAGACAAATTGATATTCAATTGTTTTTTTGTTTTCATAATAGCCAACTTTTTTTTTCTAAAAGAAGATATTAAAGCAATTCAAAAAGACAATTTAGGGTTTAAATTTTTTATTCAAAAGCACACAATTTTGCTTCAATTAATCCACCATAAATTTATGTGTTGAGCTATTCGAATTACCATTAATTATCAAATAGTAAATCCCTTTTTGCAAGCGACTAACGTTTATCGGTATAATATTTCTCCCCTGTACTGCATTTGTATTCTTGTTAATTATCATTCTGCCCATTTGATCCAGAATCTTTATTTGTAAAGGACTTACATGATTACTTGTAAAGTTGACATTCAACATTTGATGTGCAGGATTGGGGTAAATTGAAATGCTTGAATTGTCGTTGCTTTGATTGGGTTTGAAATTGGTTAACCCTGTGCTAATATTTAAATTATAACAACTTGTTGCATTGAAACCATTTGAACTACCTAAAACAGCAAGGTCGTCTATCCGCCAGTTTGCAGTATTGGCGATGTTTGAACCTGTTCCATTGTATCCATAAATTCTAAAAGTTATTGGTGCTCCTAAACCTGCAGAAATATTTACATTATTCAATTTTAAAGCCCACGCTGATGTATTGGTTAAGGTTCCTGTTGCGATATTTGTCGTATAATTATCTACACTACTTCTAATTGCGAATGCTTTAGGCCCTGTGGTGGTTGATCTAGATCCAAAATTTATTCCTGTAATTGTAATCGCATTTCCAACATTGGGGGTAATGGTAAATTGAAAATAGGCACTGCCAGATGTTGCAGTAGATAAAACCCCCACACGCGCCGCTGCTCCTGCATTGTACGTTCCCGAAGCGCCTGTATATGTTGTTGAAGCGGAAGTATTCGTTATCAATGTGGTTGTTCCATTGTTGTTGACAGATGTTATTGGTGAAATACTAATTTTGGCTGTTGGTGATATTGCAGAAGCCGTCCCTCCAGAAAAAGTATACGTTGCCAAATTCTTATAATTATACCCATTTATTTTTATAAAATACTTTCTCGCTACAGTTGTGTTTGCAATGATTTGTTCAGCTGTGGTTGATGCATTTGAAGCGACTCCTATCACATTTAAAAGAGAATCGTATAATACCACATCATAATCCGCAGCCAAGTTTGTAAGGTTTATTTTCACATTGGTATTTGGAGCTGTGGTTCTAAAATTATACCAATCTGCATCCGCTGCAGTATTTATCAATCCTGAAATCGAATTGTTTATGGGTATTGTTTTTGATGTTCCTGAAGTATTGTTTGGTTCGTAAACATCGGTACATCCTGTTGATGCTATGGTGGCAAAGTTTGTTGAAGTTGTGTAAGCGCTTAATCCTGTTGCACAAACCGTTTGAACTTGATATTCGTATATGCTTGATGGTAATAATCCGGATAAAACAATATTGTTGGTTGTGCTGGAAGTTATGGTCCAATTGGCGGTTCCAGTTTTTCTATATTGAATATTATAACTTACTGCACCTGTTGAAGCTGCCCATCCCAGTGAAGCAGTTGTTGAAGAATAGGAGGCTGCAAATAATCCTGTTGCTATATTACATGTTGAAGCTGAGGTTGAAAAAAATACTGAAGGAGAGAATGCACTTGCACCCAATGAACAAACAGATTTTATCTGTAATTCGTAATTGCTCGAAGCTATTAACCCGCTGATTATTTTCGTATTGTTTGTACTTGTGGTTGAAGTCCAGCTTGCGTTTCCTACTAATCTGTATTGTATATTATAACTCATTGCGCCAGTTACGGCTACCCAATTTATTGTAGTGCTATTTGCTGTTGTGGCTGTTGTGCTTATTCCAGAAACTGCACCACAGCTAAATGTAACTGGCGCACATCCCAATGAAGTGGCTAAACTTGAACGTGCTCCTCCTGAAGCAAACAATGCATTCATTCTAGTGGTTTGACCAACAGTAAACATATTCATACAGGCATCATTGGTATAATCCATATAATTCATGTACATATCTCCGTTAGTACCATTGCTACACGTTACATGCGGAAAACTTGGACATCCCGAATTAGACGTTTGTTGAGTTGGGGTATCGTTTACAAAATCATCACCGCAATTGGCATCGCCCCAAATATGTCGAAGGTTCAGCCAATGACCAACTTCGTGTGTAGCTGTTCGTCCCAAATGATAAGGCGTTGCAGTACCTGGAGAATTCATACTGCCAACAGAAGAATAAAGCAATACCACGCCATCAGTAGCATTTGCCCCACCTGGAAATTGAGCGTATCCCAACAGTCCTCCACCTAAATTACAAGTCCAAATATTTAAATAACTGTTTGAGGGCCAAGCATTATCGCCACCTGAAACGGTGTATTTTACTTTGTCATCGAAATTGAATGTAGTAACGGTGGTTGCTTTATGGATAATGCCGTTTGTAGTAGCGCCGTTTGGGTCGCGCTGTGCCAAGCAGAATTGAATTTTTGTGTCGGCAGCGAAATTTCTAAACACAGCTGGAATTAAATTGGTGTCTCTGTTTAGTTTTGCAAAATCAAGATTAAGCTGATTGAGTTGTTCGATACATTTCGCATCCGTAATGTTTTCTGCTGATGTGGCATAAATAACATGAAATACAACGGGGATGGTTACTACGGCAGCTGTGGATTTGTTTAGATTGGCGTTTTCAACAAAGTTTGCCGTTTGAGCCTCAATCAAATCCATTTTAGATTTCAATGTTGGATCGAGTAATTGTTGGCTTTTTAAATGTTCCATAGTGCCGCAATTTCTTGTAGCATTGGATTGAGCCATGAGGCTTGAAACAAATGTCATTGCTGACAAAAAAGAAAGAAATAGATGTTTTTTCATAATGTTTTTTTAGAGCCACAAAGTAGAATGGATAATAAAAAACGAGATGAAAAAACGCTGATGTTTGTTTAGTTAGAGTGAAGTTTGTTTAGGAGAGGGAGGTTTGGAAGGTTTGTATCGGTTTAAAATATTAAACCGTTTCAGAGGTTTGTGATGTTTGAGAGGTTTCAGAGGTTAGCAGTTTGTTTCAGAAATAAACATTTCTTTTCAATTGTTACGATATTTTTTATAGCCCACGGTTTCAACCGTTGGAGAGGAAGGTTTAAATAACAAATAAGGAATAAAAAAAAAGAATAAGGAAGTGCAATTTGTTCCAACATTTTACATTTTCAATGGTTATGACATTTACAATAGTCCAAGGTTTTAACCGTGGGAGAGGAAGAATCTACATTTTACAATTTCAACCCATCCAACATGTATTCAACTTCTTTGACAATTGGTAAAAAAAACAACATCGGCAGACGAGAATTTCCAACCTCTTGAACTTTTCTTTGTTTCGCGCAAAGCTCGCAAGGGAGCAAAGACGGAAAGCTTTTTTAATTAGAAGAATTTGCTAATTAATGGAATATACTTTCCAACCCATTGAACTTATTGAACCTCTTGAACTTTTCTTTGTTTCGCACATAGCTCGCAAGACAGCAAAGACGCAAAGCTTTTTTGATTAGAAGAACTAGCTAATAAATGGAATATACTTCCAACCCATTGAACTTATTGAACTTATTGAACCTTTTGAACCTTTTGAACCTCCCAAACCTCCCAAACCTCATAAACCTCATAAACCTCATAAACCTCAAAAACAGCTAGATTAAAAAAAACTCCCCAATCATACCACAATTCCCAACCCAATAACCTATATTTGCCCTCCGAAATGAAAATTTCGACATTTCCCACATGGCTCCATAAGTTTCCGTCTGTTCGGAACGCCAGCAGGGAGTAACGAATAAAAGTTATAAAATGCCAAAGGTTAAAACCAACAGCAGCGCAAAAAAGCGCTTCAAAGTTACCGGTTCAGGTAAAATTACATTTCAAAAAGCGTTCAAAAGACACATCCTTACAAAAAAATCAACAAAGCGTAAACGTAACATGCGTATCGACGGTACCGTTGCTGATTCAAACATGCGTTTCGTAAAACGTTTATTGGGAATGAAATAAAATCCCATTGTAATTTTCATCAAACCATTAACTTTTTAAAAAATTAAAATATGCCACGTTCAGTAAATGCAGTAGCCAGCAGAGCTCGCAGAAAAAGAATTTTAAAAGCCGCTAAAGGATATTACGGCAAACGTAAAAATGTATACACCGTTGCGAAAAACGTAATGGAGAAAGGTTTAACATACGCTTATGTTGGACGTAAATTAAAGAAGCGTGAATACCGCACATTATGGATTGCTCGTATCAACGCAGCAGTTCGTGCAGAAGGGATGACTTACAGCGTATTCATAAACAGATTAGCACAAAAGAACATCGATTTGAATCGTAAAGTATTGGCTGATCTTGCTATGAACGAGCCAGAATCGTTTAAAAAATTAGTAGACTCAGTTAAGTAATTTTTATACGTTAACTTTTTTAAAATCCGGATGCATCATTGTATCCGGATTTTATTTTTAACCAGATTTTGCTTTAGAAATTTCACGTATAAAATCTGGGTTAATTCAATACGCATTTGATATCTTTGCCAATAAAAATTTACGCCCTTGTCTAGAATCGTTAATGATGGAATGAATAACACGTACAAAGATCTGGTTGATCAAACATTTAATTTTCCTCAACCAGATTATAAATTAGTAAGTGATTACCTACAATATAACAATCAGGATATTAAAGCCTTGATTGATAAATATGGCACGCCGCTCAAATTGAGCTACCTTCCAAAGATTGGTATGCAAATTCAAAAGGCGAAAGGGATGTTTGCCGCAGCGTTTAAAAAACATAAATATACAGGCAAGTACAATTATTGTTATTGTACCAAAAGTTCGCATTTCTCCTTTGTTGTAGAAGAAGCATTGAAAAACGATATCCATCTCGAAACATCGTATGCTTATGATATTGACATCATTAAGAAGCTACATGAAAAGAAAAAAATAAACAAAGATATTTTCATCATCTGTAATGGTTACAAACAAAAACCATATACGCAACGTATCGCTGGTTTAATCAACAGCGGTTTCAAAAACGTTGTGCCTATTTTAGATAATACAGAAGAATTAAAAGCATATATAAAATCGGTAAAAGCGCCTTTCAACTTAGGCATACGTGTAGCAGCAGAAGAAGAACCCAATTTCCCTTTTTATACCTCTCGATTGGGGATTAGGGCAAAAGATATTTTGGAATTTTATGTAGATAAAATAGAAGGCAATGAACACCGTTTTCAGTTGAAAATGTTGCATATCTTTTTGAATAAAGGGATAAAGGATGATATCTATTATTGGAGTGAATTAAATAAAGTAATCAACCTCTATTGCCAGTTGAAAAAGATTTGTCCAGAATTGGATTCAATCAATATTGGTGGTGGATTCCCAATTAAGCATTCGCTTGGATTTGAATACGATTATCAATTCATGATCAATGAAATTGTACGCAATATTAAAGTGGCCTGTACAAGAAATAAAGTACCTATGCCGAATATATTTACAGAATTTGGTAGTTACACCGTAGGAGAGAGTATGGCGCATATTTACAGTGTTATCGGACAAAAAATGCAGAATGACCGTGAGACTTGGTATATGATTGATTCGTCGTTCATTACTACGTTGCCTGATACCTGGGGAATTGGAGAGAAATTTCTAATGTTGCCTATTAATAAATGGGATAATGAATATCACCGGGTTGTTTTAGGCGGTATTACTTGCGATAGCCATGATTATTACGATTCGGAAGAGCATATCAATGAGGTGTTTCTGCCTAAATTAGGCGACGACCCCGAACCATTGTATGTTGGATTTTTCCATACCGGCGCTTATCAAGATCAAATCAGCGGTTACGGAGGTATAAAACATTGTATGATTCCATCTCCAAAACACATCATTATCGGCCATGATAAAAATGGTAAATTAGTAGATTGGGTTTATGCAAAAGAACAAACAGCACAGAGTATGTTGAAAATTTTGGGGTACTAGATAGCAGTAAGTTCCAAAAATAAACAACAAACAAAAAAAGTTTAATTCGCTTCGCTGGTTTAATAGTTTAAGGGTTTAATGGTGGAAGTACTTTCCCTTTGCGGCCTTTGCACCTTTGCGAGCTTTGCGAGAAACAAACAATAAAAAAAGTTTAATTCGCTTCGCTGGTTTAATAGTTTAAGGGTTTAAAGGTTGGTTCCTTTTCCGCTTTGCTCCCTTTCTACTTTGCTGACAATGCGAAAAAACACCAAACACCAAACACCAAACCACAAACAACCATTAAACAATTAAACCCTTAAACCTTATAGTATGTATCCAGCAGAGATTGTAATACCAATGAAAGAAGAATTAACCGAAAACGGTTTTCAAGAATTATTAAGTCCAGAAGATGTAGAAAATGTATTGTCTACTGAAGGAACGGCATTAGTAATGATTAATTCAGTTTGCGGTTGTAGCGCAGGTACGGCCAGACCGGGCGTTTTGATGGCTGTTCAGCATTCGGCAAAAAAACCAACACATATCACCACTACTTTTGCAGGTTTTGATATCGCAGCGGTTAATCAAGTAAGACAACACCTTTTGCCTCATCCACCGTCTTCACCTGCAATTGCTCTATTCAAAAATGGACAATTGGTTCATTTTATCGAAAGACATAACATTGAAGGTAGAAGTGCACAAATGATTGCGGAAAACTTAATGGGCGCATTTGAAACCTATTGCAACTAATTTAATCGTTATCTTTCCAATTCATAAAACCTTAATATCGCATGTATCCCAATTTGTATTATGTTTTTAAAGATTGGTTTGGAGTAGAATGGCATAGTTTAAGCTTTTTAAATACGTTTGGTTTAATGGTTGCTCTTGCTTTTTTAGTAGCCGCATGGGTGCTTACCCTAGAACTAAAACGAAAAGAAAAACTGGGTTTGCTTTTACCAAAAGAAGAAACGGTTGAGGTTGGTAAGCCAGCAGGTATAACTGAACTATTAACCAATGGTTTACTTGGATTCATTTTTGGGTATAAAGTTGGCGGAATATTTTTAAGTAAACCCACTGAAATTTCTCCCCAAGAATACATATTTTCTAGTCAAGGTAATGTAATTACAGGTTTAGCATTAGGCGCATTTTTGCTTTATTTAAAATGGAGTGAAAAAAACAAACAAAAACTTGCAGTACCTGAGAAGCGAATTATAAGGGTTTGGCCGCACGATAGAGTAGGCGATATTATTGTGCTTGGTTTAATTTTTGGGATATTAGGCGCTAAACTTTTCGATAATTTAGAACATTGGGATGAGTTTTGGGAAAGTCCAATTCAGCATCTTTTCTCACAAAGCGGACTTACTTTTTATGGCGGTTTAATTTTGGCTACCATTGCTATTTTAACTTATGCCTATCAAAAGCACATCAAGCTCAAACATTTGATGGACGCCGCAGCACCAGCATTAATGATTGCATATGCCATTGGACGAATCGGTTGTCATTTTTCTGGTGATGGCGATTGGGGAATTTACAACAGCGCTTATGTTAACGACGCCAATGGTAAAACTGCCCTCGCAAAGTCGGGCGATTTTGAAAAAATGCTTGATCGCGATTCTACTTATTTTCTAAAAGGCATGCTTATAGAAGGTAGTAATCAAATTTATGTTACAGATAGAGTATATCGTTCATTGAAAGATGTGCCGCATAAATCGGTGAAAGGACCATCTTTTTTACCCACTTTTTTATTCGCTAATAACTACGCCCAAAACGTAAATAAAGATGGAGTGCTGATGCCCAATATCACGGATGAGCACAACCGTGTATTGCCTTCACCTGTGTTTCCAACTCCTTTGTATGAAACCATAATTTGCAGT
Source organism: Chitinophagaceae bacterium (assembly GCA_009885535.1). GTDB lineage: Bacteria > Bacteroidota > Bacteroidia > Chitinophagales > Chitinophagaceae > Ferruginibacter. The sequence goes on from VFKL01000053.1 coordinate 8,967, forward strand.
CTATTATTCTTAATCATGTGGTTGAATAGAAAGAAAATCAAAACACCATATTTTATGTTTGGGCTTTATCTTTTATTGAATGGTACAGAAAGATACCTCATCGAAATGATGCGTGTAAACATCAGGTATAAATATCAACTCACTCAAGCTGAAATAATCGCACTTGCACTAATTGGTATTGGAATTTTATTAATGATATTTGCAAAGAAAATAAATCCAAAACCAGAAATAAATTCTTGATCTTAAAATAAAAACTATGCCTTCATTTGATTTTACCAGTAAAGTTGATCTTCAAACACTTGATAATGCCATAAATGTGGTGAGTAAAGAAATTACCAATCGATTTGATTTTAAAGGAGCTCATGTGTTGATTGAATTGAATAAAAAAGATTTCAAAGTAAATTTGGAAGCGGATAGTGACATGAAAATTGAGCAGATTGTAGATGTGTTAATCAGCAGAAGTATGAAACAAGGGCTTGCTGCGGAAGTTTATGACTTAAGTAAAACGCCTTTTGTAAGTGGAAAAATTACCAAAAAAGAAGTGCCTGTTCGTAACGGCATAAAGCAAGAAGATGCAAAGAAAATAGTGAAACTGATAAAAGATAGCGGTGTTAAAGTGCAAGCGGCCATAATGGACGATATCATTAGAATTACAGGGAAGAAAATTGATGATTTACAAGAAGTAATTGCATTGAGCAAAGGGTGGGATATAGGCATTGCCTTACAATTTGTAAATATGAAAAGCTAGTTTGAGTAAAAAATAAAAAGAAAAATGCAATTTTTAAGGAATTAAGCACTATTTTCGCATTCCTAAATTAACCAGTACGGCAAAATCCGTACACAAAACTATAAAAAATGAAAGCAGACATTCACCCAAAAAATTACAGACCAGTTGTATTCAAAGACATGAGTAATGGTACAACTTTTTTAAGTCGCTCTACAGCGAATACCAACGAAAAAATTATTTTTGAAGAAGATGGTCAAGAATACCCAGTTATTAAATTGGAGATTTCTAATACTTCACATCCTTTTTATACAGGTAAAAACGTATTGGTGGATACTGCAGGTCGTATCGACAAATTCAAAAAGCGTTACGAGAAAAAAGCAAAATAAGTCAAGCTTTAAATATTATTACAGTCCCGGTGAAAATTCATCGGGATTTTTTATACGTTTCATCTATCAGGATACTGAATGTTGGAGAGTATTTCATTCCGTTTCGAGCATTTAACGCCAAACGCCAAACACCAAACACCAAACGTTTTGGATGCTTCCGGCATCAATTTTATTCTCCCTTTCCTCAATTCAACTAATTGGCTTATTTTTATCTCAATGAACATTTATTTAGATGATACGAAGGTTAAAGAAAATTTGATTCCTTTTTCATTAACAAGGCATGTTGCAGATATAAAAATTGGCATTTTTTCCATCAGAGAAAAATGGGAAAAGCTGCTAAACGGAAATGCTACTCTTTCAAATTCGCCTGAAAATAGCCTTGTAATAAATGCAGCGTTGATTCCTACTATTGATAATTTTCAAACCATTATAGAGAAAAGTAAACAAGGTGTTTTAATTGAAGAAGATGATATAATAAAAATCTTAAAATACCCTTGGCATATTTTTCAACTCAATGATTGGGCTTTAAGAATGGATTTTAAATTACTATCGAAAGAAAATCATTCTCAAGAAATTCCAGAAACGGTTCAAGTGATAAATGCGCAAGAAGTGTTTATTTCGGAAGATGCACAAATCTCTCATTGTATTTTAAACGCCTCAACTGGTCCAATTTATATTGCGAAAGGCGCTCAAATTATGGAAGGTGCGATGATTAGAGGTCCATTTTCATTAGGTGAAAATGCGGTGGTGAAAATGGGCGCTAAAATTTATGGCGCAACAACCGTTGGCAATAATTGTGTTGTTGGCGGTGAAATAAAAAATTCCGTATTGTTCGATTATAGCAATAAAGCGCATGATGGATATTTGGGCGATAGCGTAATTGGTTCATGGTGTAATCTTGGTGCGGGCACCACCAACAGTAATGTGAAAAATAATTTCAGCCCAGTGAAAATGCAACTCTCTCAACATATAAAAAATATAGAAGCAGGAAATAAAGCAGGTTTGATTATGGGAGACTATAGCAAGTCTGCCATAAATACCTCATTTAATACAGGTACGGTTGTGGGCATTTCTTGTAATATTTTTGGTAACGAAATGCCGCCTAAATTTGTACATCATTTCACTTGGGGTAATGAAACATATAATATTGATAAAGCAATTCTAGATATCCAAAAATGGAAACAAGCCAAACAACAAGATATTACTCAACAAGAAATTGACATTTTAAAAAACATACATCAAAATTTAAACCATGCGTAAACAAATAGCTGCAGCCAATTGGAAAATGAATTTATCATTGCCTCAAGCCGAACAATTGGTAACTGATCTTCAAAATCAAAATTTTTCAATTTCTGAAAATCAACAAGTTTTATTGGCTGTTCCTTTCCCTTATTTAATTCCTGTTAAACAACAAATAAATACACCTCATGTTGAAGTTGCTGCACAAAATGTAGCATCTACAACCAATGGTGCATTCACAGGAGAAACCAGCGCTGAAATGTTGAACGGCATTTCTATCAATTATGCCATTATCGGACATAGTGAGCGTAGATTATACTACTACGAAAGCAATGAAACCTTAGCTCAAAAAATTAATCGTTCTTTTGAATTTAATATTAAACCCATTTTTTGCTGTGGCGAACCATTGGAGATTCGCGAATTGAACACCCAAAACGAATTTGTAGAAACCCAATTAAAAGAAAGTTTATTTCATTTGACAGAAGCGCAAATGATGGGATTTATTATTGCCTACGAACCAATATGGGCAATAGGTACAGGCAAAACTGCAAGTAGCGAACAAGCTCAAGAAATGCATGCACATATTCGTGAAGTAATTGCAAAAAAATATGGCTCCGAAATTGCAAACTCGGTTTCGATTTTATATGGAGGAAGCGTAAAATCTTCTAATGCGGCTGATATTTTTGGTAAACCCGATGTTGACGGTGGGCTTGTTGGTGGAGCCAGTTTAGTTGCTTCAGAATTTGCTGCAATTATACGCGCTTTGAAAAATTAATTTCAACAAATTGAAAAATTTATCTTCCATAATCAAGCAAAATATTGCAGGAAAACTATTGAATCATTTCATCGTTTTTTGTATAAATGTGCTGATTGTGAGGCGGGTTGGTGCACATTTTAGCGGGATTTATTTTAATGAACTATATATCATGAATACCATTGCTTTTGTATTCAGTTTTGGACTCGATTATTCAGCAATTGCTTGGGTTTCGCGTGAAAATGCATTGTATCAAGTCATTCGTAAAAAACTCATTCAAATCACCGTTTTTTGTGCATTTTGTTTGATCGTTTTTGTCAGTTTATTTTTTAATCAAATTGAAAATTATTTAAATCAACCCTGGTTCGGATTGTGTTTGATGGGTATTGGAAACTTAATGTTGATACTTTTTCAAGGATTGCTAACTTCTATTAAAAAGTTTAATTTTCAAAATTTAGTACTGGTTATTACAAATGTAATTTTTCTTTTTTTCTTGTATTTTTTTGCTTCACCTAACCATCCCAATTTAATAGATATCATCAGCATAGGCTTTGGTTTTTTATATTTTTTTCAAGGCGCAATTTTTTTAATGTACAGCGATCATAAAAAACATAAAATAAGTGCCATTATTAACTGGCGTTCTTTTTACAAACATGGTTTTTTTATCATGGTTTCGTCGGTGATTTATTTTTGTTTTTTACGAATCGATAACTTTTTTGTTGCTAAATATTGCAATGATGTTACGTTGAGTAATTATGTACAATGTGGAAAAATAGGTCAGTACTTTATTTATTTCTCCTCCATTATTAGTTCTACATTACTTCCTTTTGTAACCACCGAAAAAATAGGTTCGGATTATAATGCTTGGAAAAAAATGATTAAGCCTTATGTTTTGCTGATTTGTTCAACTGCATTGATTTTAATCGGTACAGGTAATATGATTTATCCTTTAATTTTTGGTGTTTCTTTTGGCGAAATGTACCAAATGATGTTTATTTTAATGCCTGGTTTTGTTGGCTTGGGACTGCTGACTTTGATTAATGCTATTTATATTAAAAACGGAAATATTAAAAAAATTTTCACAGGCGATTTGTTGGGATTTAGCTTGGTTTTATTTTTGGATTGGTGGCTAATTCCAAAATACGGGGTTTATTCAGCGGCTTTTATCAGCTCTTCGTCATACTTAATTGTTTTTCTATTTTTATGGTTCGATTTTAAAAAACAGTTTGTAAATAACGAATCGACAAATACTTAAATGAATTCTACTTTTCTATATAAATTATTCAACCACAGCAAATGGGCATTTGTATGTGTGATGGTGTTTATAGTTACATATTTTGTTTGTATGTATAAAAAAATGGACATGGTAATCTTTCCTTATAATAGCATGTATAGCAGTATTCAAGAAACAGAAATCGCTTGTTATTATTTAAAAATGAATGGGCAACGCGTGCATTATTCAAAATTTATGTATTGGAAAAAAGATTTTTTAGAACAGTCAATTACAAAATATGCGGGTTATGTAATTCAAAATAAAAACAATTATTTGAACTATTACATTAATGAAAAAGTAAAAAACAAAAACCAGCATATTATAATTCAAAATGCGCTAACGCCTGGCAAGGTTGATTTTAAAGGTTGGGCAAAATGGTTCGCAACTTTCGCTGGAATTAAAGTCAATACGCATGATAATTTTGAATTGGTAAAATATAATGTACAAATTAAAAATAGCAAACTATCAATTTTAGACTCCACTATTTTGTGTTCAACTAAAACTAAAAATGATGATTAAATTTTTATCGTCTTTTCAAAATGATGTTGCCAAACAAATAATTTTATTGGTATGTGTAGAGTTTTTAATTTTCCAAATTTCAGGAGTAGGGTATACTTCAATTGGCAGTGCGCCTTATTTTAACATAGGGGTTGATCCATTATACTGGATTTTTTATGGACTTTATATTCCTCAAACAATAATAAAATATACCATTATTGCAACAACTTTGGATTTTGCTACAGGAGGTTTCTTATTATTATCGCTTTTTAAGTTCAATGAAAAATTTATAAGATACTCATTTTTTTTATTGTTGATGTATTATGTAACACTTACCGGATATCTCGGGCATAGAAATTATCAAACTGGGTTTGTATGGGTTTTAATTCCATTGATGTTTAAGTCGGAAAAAAACAAAATGATTGCTTTTGAATCACTTCGGTATTGGATTTTATTTTTTTATTCATCTTCTGCGGCTTTTAAAATTTGGGGTGATGGTATTTTCGATGTCAATCACATGAGTTCAATATTTGCTCAACAATTTTCGCCTTATTATATTGAACAGAATTTGGGAATTAGAACTTTGATAAACAGCTATTTAATTAATAATAAATTCGTTACACAGCTTCTTTTCTGGGGCGCGATAATTGTAGAGTCTTCAGCAATAATCGGTTTTTTTACTCAAAAAAAAGATAAGTTAATTGGTGCTTTTCTGATTTTTTTTCATTTGTTTAATTGGATTTTAATGGATATTTCACCCTTAGGTCAAATGTCTTTGTTGTACATATTTTTTTTATTCCCCTTTATAAAAAAAAGTATAATTTAAATACGAAATAATTATGATAGAAAAAAAATCAATATTATATTTGTGCAAAAATTGGTTTAGTGTTTATTAATTCAATTCGTTTTCTTTATTTTTATTAATCCGAGATACCTATTTTAAAATCATTTTCCTTTAAAAAATCAAATTGAAATCCATTACATTTTAAAACAATAACCATTTGGATATCCTTTTTTTTGAATGTTGGATGGATCTTTAAATTTGAGCATTTTTATACATCTAATACCGAAATATAGATGAATTATAAAAATCAACTAAGAGAATATTTTTTTAATTTTTAAAAATACAAATGAAAACTGTTTTTCTATTTTTTGCCCTTTTCAATGTAATTCAGGCCCATGCAGGAGATTCTGATGTAGTTAATTCCAATAAATCTTTTAGACTTATAATTTTGGGGTCATCAACAACTTATGGAACCGGTGCAAGTTCTACCGATAGTAATTTTGTTGCCAAATATCGTGCATATCTAAAAAGAAAAAATCCTTTAAATGATATTATAAATTATGGAATTCCTGGTTATAGAACGTATCACAATTTAAGACCAACAGGTTATGTTCCGCCAGCAGATAGGCCTTACCCCAATACTGATTTTAATATTTCCGCTGCATTGTTAGATAATCCAGATGCTATCATTATCAATATGCCTTCTAATGATGCGGTCAGTAATTATACGCTTGCAGAACAACAAGCCAATTTTGAAGCAACAATGCGCATTGCCGACTCTCTTAAAATTCCAGTTTGGGTTACTACAAGTCAGCCAAGGCTTTATTTAACTACAGATCAAATGACCAACCTAAAAAACTTTAGAACTTGGGTACTAACTCGTTTTGCAAATAAGGCTGTGGATTTTTGGGACGGTATTGCAAATGAAGACGGCACCATAGCTACCCAGTATTATTATGATTATGTTCACGTAAACAATGCAGGACATGAAGAGTTTTACAAAAGATTAAAAAAAGAATGCATTTTAGATACACTTGCCAATAGATACCTTGGAAAATTAACAGTAAATGCGGGTAGTGATGTAACTTTAAATTTACCAACTTCAAGTTATAATTTACAAGGGGTTGCCACAAGTACAAACGCTACTTTATCATCTATCACTTGGAATAAAATTTCGGGTCCAACATCTTACAACTTCTCTGCAGTAGCTAGTTTGTCAAACCAACTAAGTGATTTAAGAAAGGGAAATTATCTATTCGAACTCGTAGTTTCAGATAGTAAAAATAATATTGTTAGAGATACGATTTCAATAAATGTGACTTGTGGATCTTCATCAACAACATATAGCACAACCAATATATCCATTTGCGCAAGTGATTTTCCATATTTCTGGAACAACAGTAGTTACAATTCAATTGGTACCTATACAACAACTTTAATTAATTATTGGGGATGTGATTCAATAGCAACTTTAAATATTTCTTCAGCACCATGTCAATTATTTTCAATCACAGTAAAAGCAATAATTGAAGGATATTATAATTCCAATTCAGTGATGAACCCAGTATTGTATCAATTAAATCAAACCTCAGATTCAAGCATTACAGATAGCGTTTATATTAAAATTTGGAATCCTAATAATTTGGTAGATTCAATTCCAACTTTTTTATGCCATACATTATTAAATAAAAATGGAAATGCAATCGTTTCTTTGCCAAGTAATTTATCTGGTGGCTATTATTATATCTCAATAAATCACAAAAATAGTTTAGAAACTTGGAGTGCAAGTACCGTTAGATTACTATCTGACTCAATGTACGATTTCAGTAACAGTTTATCAAAAGCGTATAGCAATAGTTTAAATACCCCAATGAAATTTCTTTCATCTGGCAAATATGCCTTGTTTTCGGGAGATGTAAATCAAGATGGATTAATAAATAGTGTTGATCTACAACAGGTAGAAATTACAGCAAAAAACATAGGATTTGGTTATTTTAAGGACGATATCAATGGAGATGGGGTTGTAGACTTGATCGATTTACAAATTATTGAAAATAATAAAATTTTATTTTTAAATAAGGCAAGGCCTTAATGCTAATTTTCACAATTATTTATTACTTTGCACAACATATTAATTTTACAAAACTAATTTAAAAATGAAAAAATTTATTACTCCATTAAGTAGACTTATTTTATTTACATTATTGTTTGCGTTTACAAGCAGTTTATTAAAAGCCCAAACCGGAACATTAACTGTTAGTGCCGGAGCAGATATTTCGCTTGTAGTGCCACAAAACAGCACATCAATCTCTGCAGTAGCAAATACTACTGGAAATATCACAGGATACAATTGGGTTAAAATAGATGGTCCAATTGTTTATACAATTTCAAATGAAAATACACCTACCGCTTCTCTATCAAATCTAGTTGAAGGAGCCTATTCATTTGAGGTAACTGTTACTGATGATGAATCTAATGTTATAAAAGATACTGTTATTGTAACTTTAAACACCAGAATTTTAATTGATTTTGGTAGCACAACCACTTCATCTCCTGACGCCAATAGCAGATATTGGAATAACGTTATTTCTGCAAACAATGGGATTAAATTGACAACTACGGTTACTACAAATAATCTTTTGAATTCTTTGGGATTTGAGGTTGTAAATAGAATTGATGGTACGTTTAACACTGCTGGTTTTGGTGTAAGTTCAGGGAACACAACTGGTATAGTTGGCGATTATCCAAACTCTGCTACAACCGATTATGCGTTTTCTCACAATTCTGCAACAAACGGACAATGGAAATTAAACGGACTTGACACTGGATCAGTGTATACTGTAAAATTTTGGGGAAGTAAAACAGGTGATTTGTCTAATAAAGAAGTTGAAATTAAAAGAGAAGACGAAAGTGCTTACAAATCTTACGAAGCACAAGGGAATACCGATTTTAACACAGCAGCTGTATTTGTTTTCAGCGGAAAAAGTGAAATGACTTTTGATATTCGTACAAAATCAGGTAGCACTTTTGGTTATATCGATGTGATTGATATTTTTAAGTATGATAGTACCAATTCACCAAATATAATACCTGTTGCAAATGCAGGTTCAGACGTTTCTTTGATTTTACCTACAAACTCAACCACAGTGAGTGGAACAAGTTCTATTGATTCTGATGGAACAATTATATCATACAGTTGGAGAAAAATTTTAGGACCACAAATTTATAACATCCTTTCTCCAAATGCGGCAACTACTTTAATTAACAATCTTGTTGAAGGTATTTATGAATTTGAATTGTCGGTTACAGATAATAACGGTGCTATAGGTTTAGATACTTTAATGATTCAAACGGGTTCTAGAATCTTATTCGATTTTGGAAGTGATATTGTTACAACATCTTCTCCAGACATTAACAGCAATTATTGGAATAATGTAACAAGTGGTACAAACGGAATAAAAATTTCTGATGCTATCAACACAAGTAACTTAACTACTGGAATTTCAATGGAAGTGGTAAGCAGAATAGATGGCACTTTCAATCTTTCAGGTTCAGGTGTTAATACAAACTCAGAATTGCCGACTGGCGTTGGAGCTATAGGTGATTATCCAGCATCAGCAACTGCAGATTATATATATGCTCACCCAAGTGCTACAGATGGTCAATGGAAATTCTCAGGATTAGATCCATTGAAAACATACAATTTCAAATTCTGGGGTACAAAGGCAATCAATGTTCCTAGAGTCATTGAAATAAAAACATTAGAAGCATCAACTTGGAAATCTTATGATGCTACAAATAACGCAGATTTTAATAATGCAGCAGCATTTTTAATTACTGGAAAAACGGAGCAAGTTTTTGATATCAGGGTTCAAGCCTCAAGTACTTTTGGATATGTTAGTGTAGTTGATATTAGCTATACAACACCTTGTGCAGCAAACAGTAGCATTACCACAATATCATCTTGTAACAACTACAATTGGAATGGAACTTCCTACACTGTAAGTGGTAGTTATGATTATGTTTCATCTAACGCTACAGGTTGTGATTCTACAGCAACGTTAAATTTAACGATCAATAATTCTCCAGTTGTAGATCCAGGAACAACCCAAGTAATCACAGATAGTAATTCAGCAACTCTAGCTGGAGTTGTAACTGGTGATTATACAACTACTACTTGGACTGGTGGAACTGGTATATTTACGCCAGATAACAATACTTTAAATGCAGTATATACACCAAGTGCAAGTGAAATAACTGCTGGTGTTGTAGTGTTAACGCTTGAAGCAAATGGCGGACTTTGTGGATTATCTTCTGATTCAGTAACTATATTCATTACCAATACTACACCCGTAACTCTATATAGTTTCAAAGCTGCGAAAACTAAAATTGGAAACGAATTGTCTTGGATTACTTCTGCTGAAATTAACAATAATGGCTTTGAAATTTTACGTTCTAACGACGGACAATTATTTACTAAAGTTGGATATTTAAGCACAAAAGCAGTTAACGGAAATAGCAGTAATGTGCTTAATTATAGTTTTGTAGATAATGCCGTTCAAGGTCAATCCAAATACTACAGATTAAATCAAATGGGTTCAGACAATAGAAATCAATTGAGCTCAATTTTATTTGTTAAAGGAGATAACACAAATACATACACACTGAATTTTGTAAGTCCTAATCCGGCTCAAAATTTTGTAAACGTAAATATTGCTTCTACAGTGAAAGAAAATGTACGTTTAATGGTGTATGATGCAACAGGTAAAAATGTATATGCTCAAAATGCAAGTTTGATTTCTGGAAACAACAATATTAAGATTAATGTAAATAAATTATCGTTAGGAAATTATTTCATTAAAATTTCTGGCACAAATCAAATTGTTGCTTCGTTTATTAAAAACTAATCATTAAAATAATTATTAAAAAAGCCATCCAAAAGGGTGGCTTTTTTATGTTAGTAAATATCTATGTATAAAAAGTATATTCCCTTGTTGTTCTTTATTATAAATCTATTTTTGATAGGATGTCGTTCAACAAAAGAAGTGGCTGGTATTGCATTAAATAAAAACATTAAATCCAATATCAGAATCAAAAAAAATATACCAACAATAGAAATCGAAACTAGAAAAACTAACGCTGAAGATTTTATCAAATTTGCAGAAACATTGGAAGGTATAAAATACACGTATGGAGCCGCATCAATAGAGAAGGGGTTTGATTGTTCGGGATTTGTTTGGTATGTGTTTAATCATTTTAAAATTAAAGTACCCAGAACATCAGAAAGTTTTACAAACTCAGGTAAAGAAGTTTCAGTAGAAGATTGTAAAATGGGCGATATTATTTTGTTTACAGGAAGCGATGAGAAATCTGGAAAGGTAGGCCACATGGGGTTGATAAGTTCAAATGAAAACGGGAGAATTACATTTATTCATGCATCATCAGGTGTTGGCAAGAAAATAATGAAATCGCAAATGAGTGCATATTTTGTAATTCGATTTGTAAAAGTTATTCGGTTTTTTAATTAGAAAATTCGGGTTATCGCAAATGTGGTTAAAAATTATATTAACAGATAAATTTTTCGAGGCAATGAATTAGGAAAATCCATTTAAAATGACCTAATTTTGTTTATTCAAAGTGTAAAGTAGCCCATGAAGAAATTTAGAAATTTTTGTATCATTGCCCATATTGATCACGGGAAAAGTACCTTGGCAGATCGTTTATTACAAACCACCAATACGGTTGGAGAAAGACAAATGCAGGCGCAGGTTTTGGATGATATGGATTTAGAAAGAGAAAAAGGCATCACCATTAAAAGTCATGCCATTCAAATTAACTATCCATATAAAAAATCAACCAATGCCAATGCTGTTGAAGAAGGCATTTATACACTGAATTTAATTGATACACCAGGACACGTGGATTTTAGTTATGAGGTTAGTCGTGCATTAGCCGCTTGTGAAGGCGTTTTACTTTTAGTAGATGCAACTCAAGGCATTCAAGCCCAAACCATCAGTAATTTATATTTAGCCATAGAAAATGATTTAGAAATTATTCCCATCATCAACAAAATTGATATGGATGGTGCAATGATTCCTGAAGTAAAAGACCAAATCATTGATTTAATTGGCTGTAAAGAAGAAGATATTTTATTGGCCAGTGGGAAATCTGGAATCGGTATTGAAGAAATATTACAAGCCATTTGCGAAAGAATACCAGCACCAACAGGCGATCCCAACGCACCTTTGCAAGCATTGATTTTTGATAGTGTTTTCAATAGTTTCAGGGGAATTATAGTATACTACAGAATTTTTAATGGCTCAATAAAAAAAGGAGATAAAGTAAAGTTCTTCAGTACCGATAATGAATATTTTGCGGATGAAGTGGGTATTTTAAAAATGTCATTAGACAAAAGAGATCAGGTTTTTTGTGGCGACGTAGGATATATCATCACCGGTATAAAAAATGCAAAAGAAGTAAAAGTAGGAGATACCTTAACGAATGTTATAAATCCAACGAATGCCCGTATTGATGGTTTTGAAGACGTAAAGCCAATGGTATTTGCGGGTATATTTCCGGTTGATACCGATAAGTTTGAAGAGCTTAGAGATTGTATGGAAAAATTACAACTCAATGATGCCTCACTTACTTTTGAATTGGAAACCTCACAAGCACTTGGATTTGGTTTTAGATGTGGATTCTTGGGCTTGTTGCATATGGAAATTATTCAGGAAAGATTAGAGCGCGAATTCAATCAAACCGTAATTACTACTGTACCCAATGTTAGTTTTATTGCCTACACAAATAAAGGCGAAAAAATAGATGTACACAATCCCATTACACTTCCTGATCCTACAAGAACAGAACGTATTGAAGAGCCTTTTATACGGGCGCAAATTATTACCAAGCCTGATTATATTGGCAACATTATGACCCTCTGCATCAGTAAAAGAGGGATGCTAATCAGTCAAGGTTATTTAACACCAACAAGGGTTGAATTGATTTTTGAAATGCCATTAACAGAGATAGTATTTGATTTTTACGATAAACTAAAATCTCAAACTAGAGGTTACGCTTCTTTTGATTATCAACCCATAGGATTTAGAGACAGTGATATTGTACGTATGGATATTCTATTGAATAATGAAAAAGTGGATGCATTAAGTGCGCTTATTCATAGAAGTAGATCACAAGAATTTGGCAGAAAACTTTGCGAAAAATTAAAAGAGTTATTAACTCGTCAACAATTCCAAATTGCCATACAAGCCGCTATTGGCGCTAAAGTAATTGCCAGAGAAAATATAAGTGCCATGCGAAAAGATGTAACCGCCAAATGTTATGGTGGTGATATCAGTCGTAAACGTAAACTGCTCGAAAAACAAAAAGAAGGAAAGAAAAGAATGCGTCTAATTGGAAACGTAGAAATTCCACAAGAAGCATTTTTAGCGGTTCTTAAATTGGATGATTAAATCTTGATTTTGTATTTTATAAAATGGTTTGCTCATTTATCTTGATCAGGATTTACTTGATTTTAGGATGAGCAAGATTGCTGTAGATAAAATCTAAAATCCTAAAAATTCATCAATCCTGAAAATCCTGATCCCGACTATTTTACTGTTTGCTCATTTGTCTGTATCAGGATTTAATTGATTTTAGGATTAGCAAGATTGTTGTAGATAAAATCTAAAATCCTCAAAATCCATCAATCCTGCAAATCCTGATCCCGACTATTTTATTGTTTGCTCATTTGTCTGTATCAGGATTAAATTGATTTTAGGATTAGCAGGATTGTTGTGCATATATACTAATATCCTTTATCTACTTTAATCAGATTTTTTTGATTACAGGATGAGTAAGATTATCGTACTTGTATTCTAAAATCCTCAAAATCCATCAATCCTGCAAATCCTGATCCCGAATATTTTACTGTTTGCGCAATTGTCTGTATCAGGATTTAATTGATTTTAGGATTAGCAAGATTGTAGTAGAGATGACTTAAAATCCTGAAAATTCATTAATCCTGAAAATCCTGATCCCGAATATTTTACTGTTTGCTCATTTGTCTGTATCAGGATTAAATTGATTTTAGGATTAGC
>VFKL01000113.1 GCA_009885535.1 Chitinophagaceae bacterium
GAAAAGATAAAAATCAATAACAGTAAACTTAGACAACTGCATGCCGATTTCCTTTTTTACATGCTCATTGATACTATTGTAGATCATTATTTTTTGGTGATGGAAAAGTTGGGCGAAAAAATAGAATTACTTGAAGAGGATATTGTAAAGCAATCTACAAATAGATCACTTGTAAAAATAAACTCGCTTCGAAAAGAAATGATTATTTTAAAAAGAAGTATTGGTCCAGTTAGAGAATTGATAAACGGAATTTTAAAAAGTGAAAACGAGTTAATAGAAGAAAAAACTGAAAAGTATTTCAAAGACGTACATGACCATATTATTCAGGCAAACGATTTAGCCGAAAACTACCGAGATATGTTGATCAACATGCACGATTTATACATGAGTAATGTAAACTTGAAATTAAATGAATCGATGAAAGTGATGGCGATTGTAACATGTTTATTGGCGCCACCAACAGTAATTGGCGGCATCTTTGGCATGAACTTCGAAGCAATTCCAATGCTGCACAACAAATGGGGATTCTTTATTTCCGTTGGTATAATGTTGATTATCCCAATTTGGATGATTCGTTATTTCAGGCGAAAAAAATGGTTTTAGTAGAATTATTCTTTTGGTTTTTTATACACGGGAACAGTACTGCAAGGTTCTCCAAACATAATTGATTTTGCAACCGGCCTTAATTTATTGGTAATTTCTAAATACGCTTCTTCTGGAATGGGCTTTTCGCCACAACCTTTTACTACTACACGGTTATCCATATACGTGGCTACATCTATTTGCTCAATATTTTGTAAAAGCAATTTATTTTGTACTTCATTAGCGTTGCCTAACATAACGTGTATGCATACGGGTTGTAATAGTGAAGCAATGAGCATATACGCCCACATCGGAATAATCGCATCTGCGCTACACGTAACGGCTACAATTTTATGTTCAAATTTTTCAAGCGATAATTCTTTCAACGCTGCCCTAAAATCTTTCTCTTTTAATATCAATCCCATGAATAAATAATCTTTGATATCAAAAACGACAATTTCTTCTTTTGGGAAATAGGTTTCTAAATCAATGGTTATAATACCGCTTTCAGCAACTTTATTGATAAATACGTCAGACATGAAGCAAAAGTAATTATTTAATAGGAGATAGCATTGTTTGGCGTTTGGTGTTTGGCGTTGAAAAAATCATACTTATGTGATTTCAAATAAATAATTCAAAATTGCTAGGACGAATGGATTAATTCTATTACACCTAAGGTTTAAATCTTGGGCTATAAAACAATTTTTTACGAGTAAATTTTATAATTTGATAATGACGACGTCTTAAAACGGTTAAAAAAGAGTACTCACAAAAAGGTATAAAATCCGCAAATAGAAATCGATTTCAACACCAAACACCAAACACCAAACGCCAAACTTACCCTTCGGAGCAATCCTCGCAAATGGGATCTAATAAAAAAAGCCGATCTATATCAGACCGGCTTTTTAATATTTTCGAAAAACGAATGATTAAAAATGTTTGCTTCTTTCGTCAACAATCGTAGCTCTTTTTTTCAAAGCTTCGTACCAACCATTTGTTTGACTTTTGATTGAGCCAATTTTTGTATTGAATTGTTGAGCTAATACTTCAGCTGACTCATCAGGCTTGTTTTGAATAGTATTTACTTTAATTATAAATACACCTGTTGTACCATCAATAAGCGGTGATACTTTTGATTGATATGCTTTATTAAAAGAAGCACCAATTACTTTTGGTTCCATACCAACACCGTTAATAAATTGAGCGTTTAATAACACAGTTGAATCGTTTCCAGCTACTTGAATGGTTTTACCATAAGCAGCAGAAGCAGTTTCTAAAGTTGGGTTGTTACCGATTTTCTTTTTAATCATGTCTGCTTTTTTCTGATTGCGTATAATAGCTTCGCAACCTACTCTTGCCGTTTCTGCATCTTGAACGCCTTCTTCTTTTACTTTATCCAAAACAGCAACTACAAACTGATCACCAATGCTGAACGGTTCGCTGATGTCGCCTTTTTTAGCTTCAAAAATCCAACGAACCAATGCCCTTGCATCTCCTAATTTTCCTACTTTATAGTCGTTTTCTTTGATTAATTCTGGTACAGTAGTTAAACTTAAACCAGCTTTTGAAATATATTTTTCTAATTCTGCTTTAGATTTAACGGCTGAAGCTTTGGTAGCTTCTAAACTTGCTTTGTTTACAGTAACATCGCTTGCTGCTATTTCTTTACCGAAATAAGCAATTTTGTAGGCTGTTTTAAAATCCTTTTGACTAACGACATCAATGATGTGGTAACCAAATTGAGTTTTTACAACACCTTTAGATCCAGCAGGTTTTGTAAAGCAATAATCGTTAAACTCTGATACCATTGTGCCATATCCAAAAGTTCCTAAATCGCCGCCTTTATCTTTACTTCCATCTGCAGAATATTTTAAAGCCATCATAGAAAAATCAGCACCAGATTGAATCGCGTTATAAATACTATCCGCTAATTTTTTTGCTAAAGTATCAGACATAATTTCCGCACCTGTTTGTTGATTTGTAGTTGCAATTAAAATATGTCTTGCATTTACGCTATCAGGCAATTGCTTACTGCTGATTTTTTTTGCTAAAATATAATTTTCTCTTTGAACAAAAGGCCCAAAAACAGCACCTGGAGCTAAGCTTGCTAATGTATCCGCATAAACTTGATTTGTCATTTTTTCTTTGGTAACAAAATCATCTTTAAAGTCTACAGAAGAAGCGTTTCTAGCAAAAAAAGAAGCGTTGTTTGTATCTGCTTGGAAAGCTACTTTTACTTCATTAATGGCGTTAAACGCAACAGTACTATCATCCAAAGAAGGCAAAAGACTGAAATCTACAAAAGATACGTTTCTTCCTTTTTCTTGTTTGAATTGATCTTTGTGTTTGCTTACGTATTCATTGATATCTTGATCAGTAACTTTTACCAAAGAATCAGAGATTTCATTATAAGGAACGGTAACGTAAGAAATGATTGAGAAAGATTTAGCTTCAGCAGCATCTCTTTTCTGCATCCAAGTTGGATAATAAGCACTTGAATTTAATAAAGCAGTGTATTTAGCAGCTGTAGTATTCAATTTTAAAGGCTCAATCATTTGGCTATTAATAGCATCTTTTTGCTCGCCTTTAAGTTTTTTAATGTTGTTTAAAGCGTCTTTTGCTTTATTAAAATCCAATTTTCCAGTGATAGAATCTTTAAGAGAAGGCTCTTGCAACAAAGGATTTGAAGGGTCGTTGCTTAACAAAATGGTAGATAATTCTTTAGGTGTAAACTCAATACCTAATTTTTTTGCTTCTGAGAAAAAGATATTTTCAGCAATCATTTGATTCCAAACTTGCTCTCTAATTTGATACGTTTGAGTACCAGAAGGTCTTTGACCGCTTTGCTGTGCTTGATTATCTTCAGCAGTTTTTACTTTTTTATTAAAGTCAGCCAATGAAATAGACTGACCATTTATTTCACCAACATTATTTGATTGTGAACTAAAAAGCTGATTACTACCTTGCTTTGCGTCCATCAAAATAAAACCAACTAAACTTAAAGCGATTACGGCAATTACAATTGCAGCTCCTTTATCACGAATACTCTGAATAATTTGCATAAAAATTTATTTTATATTTAAGGAAGGCAAAAATAAGAATAAAAAGCATATTAACAAATGTTTTGGAGGAGGAGGGGAAAGGTTTAAAACGCTTCGCTGGTTTAATGTTTAATGGTTTAAGGTTGGATGCATTCTCAATTTGAGTGAAAAATATTGATTGAGGGCGGCAGGGAAAGGTTTAAAACGCTTCGCTGGTTTAAGGTTTAATGGTTTAAGGTTGTATTCTTTCTTGCTTGAGGATTTTCTTCTATTGTTGTCGGTTTTTACCCGCGAGATTAACAAATTAAAACAAATCAGCATTTGATTATCTATGTGAATGCACCCAACCTTTTGAACTCATTGAACAAATTGAACCTCTGAAACCTCACAAACCTCACAAACC
>VFKL01000179.1 GCA_009885535.1 Chitinophagaceae bacterium
AAAAAATACAGGCATAGCCCCCTCGATCCCCCAAAGGGGAAGTTTGATGCATTTTACGAAAGAGCTGTTCATTATTATTTGTGGTTTGTTGTCCTTATTTTATATTTCAATTCCGTTCCATCCCACGGTTGAAACCGTGGGCTATAGAAAATACCTTAACGATGAAAAATTTGAAATGAAAATTATTTCACAGCATTTAAAGTATAAAAATCATTTACAGACACCGGTTAAGAAACCAGCGCCAATAGTGGAAGATGTTTCCAACTTCCCCCTTGGGGGATCGAGGGGGCTAACCTCCCAAACCTCTTTCCTACTCCCAATCATACGAAGCCTTGCCATCCAAAGTATATAAACCATCTACCCGCATAATGTAATCCCTTGATTCAACATTACTTTCATCCCAAAATTGCAATTTCATTTCTGAATTTTTCTTGACAACAATTTCCTTACTATAAGGCAATTGTATCTGTTTTCCGATGGGCACATAAATGGTAACTACAACGTTCTGATTTCTGAATTTTTCTCGCTTATTAATTCCTACAGATTTATCAAAAAATAAAAAAGAATCTTTTTGAAAAATATTGTAACGCATTAATGCTGCTGAACTATCTGCTGCAAATCGTGTTGCGCCATTAACCATTTTTTTTAAGGTAACATGAAAACTGTCGGTGGTAGATTGCTTTATTTTCAACCCAACATTATCAATATAAATCGTGTCTTCGTCGGCGTTTATCAGGTTTACAAAGTTTATATCCTCTTTATGGTTGTTGTATCTAATTTTATAGAAATTAACCATTAGCTTGTTTACATTTCCAGTATCCATTTTTACATTTTCTTCAAATGAATTATTTACCGATTTAAAATCTTTACCCAATGTAACAATCAATCCAGTTAAGGCAACCCAACCAATTATCCAAAGTGAAGCAAATGTGGTTCGTAATGCAATTCGATTACGTTTAATTTTTCCGATTCTGCGAATAACCCAAGTTAATATTCCAATGACAGGAACAACAATAAAAAATATTAACGTTCCCCAAGCAAAACCATTTTGCCAAATGCCACTAACCAAAAAATCTTTTAATGGAAACAAACTAAAAGAAGTAACGCCAATTGCAAACAAGGCCAAAAACATCGCCAATCCAATGATGGTTAAAATGGTGTACACAAATGCTCTAATGATAACTCCTGCCACTTTTATAACACCGGTAATTAATTTTTGTAACGCATTGCCAGAATCAGCAGCAATCATTTTTGTTTTTTCACCGGCAACGGAAACAGCCTCTTTTCCTAAAGATTTGGCCCTATCTTTTAAATCATTCATCTCTTCATGAATGGATTTTTTTATAGAATCTACATCAATTTTCTTTCCTTTCATTTCTAATTTTTCCGACGTGGTTTTTGCTTCAGGCATCACCAACCAAAAGATGATGTAAATGATAAATGAGCTTGGACTAACGTTGAAGAATACATGATTCCATTCAAAAATCATACTCAAAACAGGGAGTAAAAAAAGTGCACGAACAATCCAAACTTTTATGCCAAAATAATTTGCCAATCCACTACAAACACCGGCTATCATTTTTCCATCCGTATCACGATATAATTTTTTTCGTACAGATCCAATTGATTTTGTAGCCGAGCTTGGAACCGCAAACCACAATATTAAATATGGAATCAAACCAAAGCCAACAGAGAAAAACATCAATAAAAATATTACCCTAACCACTACCAAATCCATATTAAAATAATTGGCCAACCCGCTACAAACGCCACCAATAACTTTATTGTTTTCATCTCTAAACAAACGCTTTTTAGCACCAGAAAAATTGTTTTCCTTGGTTTCTGATTTTGACTCATGACTGATCGTCGGTTCTGATTCGAAATCTTCAGGCGTTCCCATGTTTTTTATTATTACTTGCACATCTTGTTCAGTAATACAAACAGCACCCTTGGTAAGTTGCTCATGAAAAAGTTCGGAAATCCTTCCTTCTATATCATTGATAATTTCCTCTTTGCCTTCCTCGTTTTCAAAATGCTTTTGCAAACCAGCTGTATATGTTTTTAGTAAATCATGCGCTGCTATTTCAATTGGAATAATTCTTCCATGATAATTGATATTGATTACTTGCTTCATAATAAAATTGTTTAAATAGTATAGATATGGATATTTAAATTTTTACTTTTTATGTTGTTTATCCTTTATTGTCATTCTCGGTTGATATTGATTCGCTCGGTTTGTCTATTTCCTGTTCGGTAATTTTTTCAACCGCATCCGAAAGCTCTTTCCAGGTGGTAGCCAATTCATTATAAAATTCATTGCCCTTTTCTGTTAAACTGAAATATTTTCTTGGTGGACCGCTATTGCTTTCTACCCATCGATAGGTTAACAATTCCGCATTTTTTAACCGGGTTAATAAAGGGTAAAGGGTTCCTTCAAAAATATTGAGGTTAGCCGATTTCATTTTTGTAATAATATCAGATGGATATGCCTCCCCTTGTTTTATCACCGATAATATGCAAAATTCTAAAATGCCTTTACGCATTTGACTGGATGTATTTTCTATATTCATACGTTTTGTAATGATATTTTTTAATTCAAACACTAAAAAGAACGTGTATCATCTGTTTGGAAAACAAAAATAGGGTTTTTATTAGTACTATGCAATACATAATACTATATTTTTTTGAAGAGGTTTGTGGGGTTTTTGAGGTTTTTGAGGTTTGTTCAAAAGGTTCAATGGGTTCAATGTGTTCAAAAGGTTGGAAGAATTTTCCGTTTTAGACTTCTTAAAACATTTGTAAATCTAAAATTTTATGATGTTGCGCTCCCTTCACCTTTTGGGGGAAGGGTTGGGGATGGGGGCTTTCAAAAAGTCAGAGTGAAAAAGAGAGTGAGAATGTAGAATGAGTCCTGACTTTTTTCTTCATTCACATTCTGTTTCTCGCTCTAATAAAGAAAATTGGACTTCGTATCAAAAAACCTTTGCGTCTTTGCTCCCTTGCGAGCTTTGCGCGAAACAAAAAAATTCGTGGCTCCACGAATCCAGCAACTAGAAAAATTTCAACTACTTTTGAAGCCTAATAAAAACTTATTATGAAAAATATTCTACTGATTTTATCTATTCTAATTATAGCAAGTTCTTGCGGAAGTAGAAAAGGATTTTTGGAAAGAACGGATTCAGACAAATCTTTACAAGATGCCGTTAAGAAATTAAAGAAAAGTCCGGATGATGAAGATGCGCGGGCTGCAATCCCTCAACTTTATAAAATCATTAAGCAAAAACATCTCGATAAAATAAATGCTTATCAAGCTACTCAGCAAATTGGAAAGTGGGATGTGCTGATTACGGAATATGAATATTTACAAATGGCCTATGATGCAATCATCAATTCTTCAGAAGCGTTTAAGTTGGTTACACCCGAAAGTTATGCAGTGAATATTTTTACCACAAAAGATTCAGCAGCTTTGGCATTTTATAATATGGGTAATTTATATTTAGATAAAATAGGACGCGACAATGCAAAAATAGCATACAATAATTTTTACAAAGCAAATCAATACAGCCCAAACTTTAAAGATGCCAATGAAAAAATGAAACTTGCATACAATCATGCGATGATTAATTTAGTGATTAATCCATTTGATGAATCAGCTGTATTCAATCAACCTTTTTGGCGCGCTTTTAATTTTAGTAATAAGAATGATTATTTCGAACAAAACTTAATCAATGATGTATCGAATAATAATTCAGCTGTAAAAATATTTGGTTTTAAAGATTCAAAAAGAGTAAATGTAAAGCCAGATTGGACAATTGATTTGCGTTTGAAAAAATTAGATTTTCCTAACCCGGTAATCAGCAACACTTCAAAAAATGTAAGTCGCCAAATTAAAATTGGAACCGATACTTCTGGTAACCCTGTTTACAATACCGTCAATGCAACTATTTATACCAACAGTTCTAGATTTAATGCAATAGCAGAATTGGAAATGAGCATTAATAATTTAATTGATAATAAAAATGTTGACACCAAAACCTATCGTCAAAAATATCAATGGCAACAGGATGTGGTAACTTTCAGTGGAGATAAAAGAGCAATTTCAAATACGGATTGGGATTTAATTAACAACAGTGGGGCCAATGATCTACGTAAAGCAGAAATCGTAGACGAACTGTATAAAAAATTATACACTCGGGTATTAAATGGTGTGAAACAAGCGATAAGTTGGTAGGAGTGTTTAAGTGAAAAGTGAAAAGTGAAAAGTGAAAAATTCTTAGCGAAGTGGTGAATAAAAATTGTTGAATTCCCTTTTTTGAATTTTGAATTTTTACTTTTTAATTTATTTAAAACTATTTCAACAACTGAAAAACAATAAAGCTACATAAATACGCCAACCCCGTCATGTATGCCAATTGAATCATTGGCCATTTCCAGCTTTTGGTTTCTCTTTTTACTACTGCAATTGTACTCATGCATTGCATGGCCAACACATAAAAAATGAGCAGCGACAAACCGGTAGCCAGCGTATATACTTTGCTGCCATCTTCTCTTTTCGCAGCACTCATTTTATCACGAAGCGTTGTACTGTTTTCATCTGCATCTTCGCCAACACTATATAATGTTGCCATTGTACCTACAAATACTTCTCTTGCTGCAAATGATGTTATTAATGCAATGCCAATTTTCCAATCGTATCCTAATGGAGCTATTGCCGGTTCGATACTTTGGCCAAGCATGCCCGCAAATGAATGTTGAAGTATTGCTGTTTTTTCTTCGTGCGCAATTTGAATTGAATCGGATGGATGTTGCTTCAATTGTAAAGCATATGATTGATGGATAGATTCCATTTTTTTAGCCGGACCAAAGTTGCTTAAACACCAAAGCAATAAACTTATGATCATGATTACTTTACCTGCATCTACAACAAAAATGCGCGCTTTTTCATACATGGTATAAAACATATTTTTCCATCGTGGACTTCTATACGTAGGAAGTTCTAAAATAAAAAAACTGCGCTCTGTAGATTTGATAAACCATTTCATCACCCAGGCTACAAGCATCGCCATTGCTGTACCAAACACATACAACGCCATCATGACCAATCCTTGTAAACTAATAAAACCCAAATATATTTTTGAAGGAATAACCAACGCGATTAATATTGTATACACCGGAAGTCTGGCACTACAACTCATCAACGGCGTAATCATTATGGTAAGCAAACGTTCTTTTTTATTTTCAATATTTCTGGCACTCATGATTGCCGGTACAGCACAAGCAAACCCACTAATCATCGGCATCACACTTTTTCCATTTAATCCAGATTTGCGCATAATCCTGTCCGTTAAAAAACTAATGCGCGCCATATAACCACTATCTTCAAGCAAAGTAATTAACCCAAATAAAATCATAATCTGTGGTACAAAAATCATGATGCCACTCAATCCTGCTAGAAATCCATTGATAAACAAATCGCTAAACCATCCAATTGGTAATATGTTGGAAAATTGTTGACTTAACATACTAAATATCCATTCGATAAAATTCATGGGATATTTTGCCATCCAAAAAACAGACTGGAATAGAAAAAATAAAACCGTTAATAAGATAACGAAACCCCATAGACGATGCAATAAAATGGCATCAAGCTTTTCAGTAAGCAATGATTTTTTTAAAGGGTCTGACTCAACAACGGTTTGATGCATCACATGTTTGATGCGCGCATAACGTTGCATGATTTCCTCTGCCTGGGTTTTTGTAGCATTGAATTTATTATGTGTTACAATTTGAGCGATGTTTTCTTTTTCTTGATTAGATAATAAAAAATGTTCGTAATTAATGAGATAGTGAATCGCTTTGTAATTATTGTATTCTGGGAAAATTTGTTTTGTTTCATCAATGGCTTTAGGTGCCAACATCGAGCTGTAAATAAATTCAGCGCTAGGCAAATGATCTTTGTTTGTGATGCTGTTTTCCAACGTTTTTTTAAGTCCTTCGATACCTTTTTGTTTTCTTGGATTTACCGCTACAATTGGAACACCTAATTCGATTTCTAAACCGGGGATATCAATTTTTATTCCTTTTTCTTTGGCCAAATCCATCATGGTAAGCGCCACCACAACGGGCATTTTCAAATCTATAATTTGCGTACAAAACAATAGATTTCTTCTCAAATTGCTGGCATCTACCACCAGTAAAATCATTTCTGGTTTTATGGTTTCATCTTGCTGGAGCAATACTTTATACGCTACCCATTCATCCGCTCTTTTGGGATATAAACTATAGGTACCTGGTAAATCAATAAAATTGGCTTGAATGTTATCAGAAATTGTACAAACGCCCATTTTTTTATCAACCGTTACCCCTGGAAAATTTCCCACTTTTTGATGTAAGCCGGTAAGCTCATTGAATAATGACGTTTTCCCCGCATTGGGATTACCAACTAATGCTATGTTAATCGTTTTTTTCAATGAATGAATCTAATTATAAAATTTCACA
>VFKL01000102.1 GCA_009885535.1 Chitinophagaceae bacterium
AAATCTGGGTTAAACCAAAATTTCTTCAATCATTTTAAATCCTTCTTCAGCAGGGATTTTATGCCACAAAATATTGTAGATGGTTTCAGCGATGGGCATATTTGCATTGATGTGTTTATTGATGTTGTAAATACATTTACTTGCGTTGTAACCTTCTGCCACCATATTCATTTCGAGTTGTGCAGATTTCACAGAATAGCCTTTGCCAATCATATTTCCAAAGGTTCGGTTGCGGCTAAATAAGGAATAACAAGTTACCAACAAATCGCCTAAATATGCTGAAGCGGTGTGATTTTGAGGAGTTGCATCATTGCCAAATTCAATATTGGGCTTTCCGAATTTTGTAATAAAACGCCCCATTTCATCAGCACAATTTGCAATTAACACACTCAAGAAATTATCTCCATAATCAAGTCCATGTGCAATACCTGCGCCTAAGGCATAAATGTTCTTTAATACCGCTGCGTATTGAACCCCATAAATATCATCGTTTATAATTGTTTTGAGATAATCGGTTTTGAAATATGCTGAAATTTCGCTTGCAGTATTGATGTCAATCCCTGAAAAAGTAAGGTAAGATAGTTTTTCTGCAGCCACTTCTTCTGCATGACAAGGGCCCATCACAGAAAAATAATTAGAAATAGGGAAATCAAAATTTTTACTTAAAAAATCATTTAATAAAATATCGATATCAGGCAAGATGCCTTTAACTGCTGAAATGATTTTTTTGCCAGACAAAGCAGTTTTTAAAATAGATGAAAATAGGTCGACAATATACGCAGAAGGAACAGCGATAACCAGTACATCAGATTTTTCAATTACTTCATTGATATCAGCAGACAGGCTTAACTGATTCATATCGAACTTAGCAGAAGTAAGGTAATGAGGATTATGTGCACGAACTTTAAATTGTGCAATTGCTTGCTCGTTTCGGTTCCACCAATAAATGTGTTGGCCATTATCTGTCAATATTTTCGCAAGGGCTGTTCCCCAGCTTCCGCTTCCTATTATACCAAAAGTCATCTTATATTAATTAAATGATTTTAGAAACCAATGATTTTAGAAATTTAATGATTCGAATTATTATAAAAAAACAAACCACTACAATTAAACAATACCCAATTTTTCAACCGCTAATTGTGCTGCTATATGACTTGCATCTTTTTTATTAAATCCTTTTGCCTGAGCAATGATTTGTCCATCCACCGTAGCCGCAATGGTAAAAAGTCGTCTTCCTTTTTCTAAAGATTCATTTAAAGTAGCAAATTCAACAGACTTGCCATTTTTGCTTGCCCAGCCGTACAATTTATTTTTGATATTGATTTCAATATTCTCAAGTTCATTGATAAATAAATGGGGCAAGATGATATAATTCTCCACCCATTTTTGAGTTTTATTGTATCCTTTATCTAAGAAAACTGCTCCTATCAAAGCTTCTAACGTATTTCCAAAAATTTGCGAAATTTTTAGCGCGTGATCATTTTTATTATACAATGAAATTTTTTTGAGTCCCATTTTTAATGCAATCTCATTGAGTTTTTGTCTGTTAACCATTTTGCTTCTCATCTCAGTAAGAAACCCTTCGTCTTTATAGGGATATTTTTTAAACAAATGATGAGCGATTATCGAACTAAGAACAGCATCACCCAAAAACTCCAGTCTTTCATTATTTTCTTCAGAAGTTTCTTTGATTGATCTATGACTGAGTGCAATTTTGTACAGATCTATATTTCCAGGAACAAATCCCAAGATATTTTTAAGCTGTTTTTTAAACGTGCTTTGTTCTTTATTTGAAGAGAAAAAATGAGTTAGAAATTGCAAAATAAAAATTCTTGATGTAAATCGAAATTATACTTTTCTTTTTTAAAAAGTTTGAATAATTCAAAGTAAACCGCAATAATTAATAAATTATGCAGAATATTTTTTTACAATTACGGAAGCATTATGTCCACCAAATCCAAAGGTGTTGCTCAATGCAGCACGGATTATTTTTTGTTGAGGCGTATGAAATGTAAAATTTAAATTGGGATCTAAATTAGGGTCATCTGTAAAATGATTTATGGTTGGTGGAACGATATCTTGGGTAACCGCCATGATACAAGCGAGTACTTCAAGCGCGCCAGCAGCACCGAGACAATGCCCCGTCATACTTTTTGTGGAGCTGATATTTAAGTTGTACGCGTGGGGGCCAAAAACATTTAAAATAGCTTTAGTTTCGGCGATATCACCTAAAGGCGTTGAAGTTCCATGAACATTAATATAATCAATATCTTCTGGATTCATACCGGCATCTTTTAAAGCAACACGCATTACATTATTAGCACCTAATCCTTCTGGATGTGGGGCAGTAATGTGGTGAGCATCTGCAGTAGCGCCTCCGCCAGCTATTTCGCAATAAATTTTTGCACCTCTAGCCAAAGCATGTTCTAGACTTTCGAGCACCAAAACACCAGCACCTTCTCCCATAACAAAACCATCACGGTCTTTATCAAACGGACGGCTAGCTGTTTTTGGATCGTCATTTCTTTCGCTAAGCGCTTTCATGGCATTGAAACCACCCAAACCTGCTGCACTTATTACAGCTTCACTTCCACCCGTAATAATTACATCTGCTTTGTTTAATCTAATGTTGTCAAAAGCATCAATAATGGCATTGGTAGATGAAGCGCAAGCACTAACAACAGCATAATTTGGACCACGAAAACCATGGCGCATAGAAATTTGACCTGCTGCGATATCCAAAATCATTTTTGGGATAAAGAAAGGATTGAAACGAGGGGTACCATCTCCTGCTGCAAAATTCATTACTTCTTCTTGGAAAGTAATGAGTCCGCCGATACCACTTGCAAAAATTACACCTACACGATCAGGGTTTACGTTTTCATTTGTAATGCCTGAATCTTTAACGGCTTCGTCGCTGGCAATCAATGCAAACTGACAATAACGATCCATTTTGCGAGCTTCTTTTCGATCAAGATAATCGGTAGCTTCAAAATTTTTAACCTCACAGGCAAATCTTGTTTTGAATTTAGAAACATCGAATTGCTGTATAAAATCGCAGCCGCTAACTCCATTTTTTAAATTCTGCCAATATTCATCAACAGTCTTTCCCAATGGGGTAAGTGCTCCAAGTCCGGTTACTACAACTCTTTTTAAATCCATACGATTTGCCTGTGAAAATTAAAAGATTAATTACTTAGCATTTTCTTCAAGATAAGAAACAGCTTGACCAACAGTAGTGATGGTTTCGGCTTGCTCATCCGGAATAGAAATGTTGAATTCTTTTTCAAATTCCATAATAAGTTCAACGGTGTCCAAGCTATCGGCACCTAAATCATTAGTGAATGAAGCTTCTGGAGTTACCTCTGCTTCATCAACACCTAATTTGTCAACAATAATTTTCTTTACTCTTGATGCAATGTCTGACATGGTAGTAGTATTTAGTTAAAACTGACGCAAAAATATAGTATTTGTATCAAATGCAAATAAATAGTACAAACTAAATAAAAATTAAAATATTTGGTGCTTTTTTTATCGAATTCAAAAATTTATTTTTTAAAAAATCTTGTATATTTATTCACAATAAAAAAATACTTTTAAAAAATAAAACATGGGATTAAAGCAGATTGACCACGGCAGTGCGGAATATATAAAAATGATAGCATTAAGAAATGAGATACTTAGAAAGCCATTAGGGCTTAGTTTTAGTGACGAGGATTTAGAAAGTGAAAAGCATGATACGTTGATAGCCGCATACGACGATGATGAGATGGTAGGGTGTTGTATGCTTTGTAAATTATCCGATGAAAAGATAAAACTCCGGCAAATGGCTGTACATGAAAATGTTCAAGGTAAAGGGTTGGGTGCAGCCATTTTAAATTTTGCCGAAAATATTGCCCGAGACAAAGGGTATAAAACACTGTTTATGCACGCTAGGGAATCGGCAGTTGGATTTTATGAGAAATTGGGATACCAAATTAAAAGTGATGTTTTTAATGAAGTAAATATTCCTCATTATGTGATGGAGAAAAGGTTGGAGGTTTAAGAGGTTTGAGAGGTTTGAGAGGTTTGGGAGGTTTATGAGGTTTATGAGGTTTATGAGGTTTATGAGGTTTGGGAGGTTTGGGAGGTTTGAGAGGTTTGAGAGGTTTGAGAGGTTTGAGACGTTCAA
>VFKL01000209.1 GCA_009885535.1 Chitinophagaceae bacterium
AAAATATCTTTACCGAATTAGATTGTTGATGTTTGCGCAATATCTCATTGGTTTGTGGGGAAAATGTTATCGTATTTGCTGGTATTTGATTGGTTCTATTTTGCTGCAGTTTTCCATATAATTCGAGTGATGTCAAAAATGGATAAATGGGTTTTGAATTAGAATCTATAGTCGCAAAATAACAATAGTTTCCTTCTGGATATTCTGGTGTTTTACAAAATCGACCATTATGAATGTCTAAATAATCATTCGTTGTACGTTGAGTGAATTCATAATCATGTGCAAATCTGCCCAATGGATTTCGCTTCGTTACGCGCGGCCCATATTTTATTTTATGCCCATCTTTTATGTAGATTCTTCTTTTAATTTGCCTTAGCAAATAGCTTGATTTTAATTGTGTAATCTCATCTCCAAATTGTCCGTTTTCAAAACCAAATGGCCCATAAATCGGAAACCCATCAAATGCATATCCAATGATTGGAGAATGATTTTTATTTTTTTTAATGATGTTAGACTCAAGTGTAGATAATAATATTGAGCCATTGTCTGATGTAATTAAACTTCCATTTAACAACAATCCAATTTCATTATTTGTATCACTAAACAATGAATTGCTATCCTTTATAGGCTGCAAAGGAAATTTAAAAATGGTTGAATTTGTTTCTACAAAAACAGAATCCGCTGAAAAATAAACATTTTTAATGTTCGATTTAATTTGTTTGTTTGAATCTGCTTTCAATTCATTGCCACTAATATTCCAAGAAATTATTGCTGGATTTGTTTGTGCATGAATGTCATTGCAAACATTTAAAAAAAGAAGAAATAAAATTAATTTAATGTTTGACATTTAATAAAACGTTTGAGTTTCAAGATTAAAAAGGCCTTGAATAAAATATTAAACCGGAAGTGTTGTTTCCAATATTCAATATATCTGTTGCATTAGAATACCCGTCACCATTGCAATCTGAAGCATTATAGCCATACAAAATATTACGATAATCGTTTTCTGTTTTTTGCAAATCATAAATATCGATGGTGCCATCTTGATTTACATCTCCACTGTACAAACCGTATTTTCCATTTCCCAATGATTTCATCGGGCTATTTAAATTGTTACTGTAGGCTTTTGTTTGTGCTGTTGTAAAATCATAGCTATTTGTTTCTGCAAATAAAATAGATTGACTACTCCAAGTTTCAATCGAGTTTCTATGTTTTACAGAAATATAGTAGTTGTTTCCAAACGTTGAAGTGAATGGAAATTGTAAGCTTGTGGTACCATCGGTTAATAGTATGGCTTTCTTTGAAAAATCAGCTGAAGCAGCGTTTAGGTTATTTGTTTTCCAAAGATTTACAGTAATTGAATCAGTTTCATTTGATGCTGTGCTTCTACCTAAATTGTATAAATTAGCAAGCATAGTACCGTTTGAATAAAATCCTTCTAAATACAATTTTAAATTCAATGTTGAATTTGTATTTACAGTTAAATTTAATGTTATTGCGCTATCACATCCCACTGAGTTTGTAAAGTGCGCTACATAAGTTCCACCTGTTGTATAAGAAGTTCCATTCCAAGTATATGGCAACGCATTTGGATAGATGGTTGTATTTTGTACTGTACTACTTTTTGACTTTACGCTAACGGTCATGCTTGTGGTTACGGCACAAGTGCCCGCAGTTGGGGTGAAGGTATATGTTGTAGTTGTTGTATTGTTTATTACAGGACTCCACGTACCTGTTATACTGTTGTTTGAGGTGGTTGGTAAGTTAATGGACTCGCCACTACAAACTGCTGAAACTTGCGTAAAGGTGGGCGTTGCATTAGCATTGATGGTTAATTTAACGGTATTTGATGTGGCAGTAG
The DNA here is from genome assembly GCA_009885535.1 of Chitinophagaceae bacterium. GTDB lineage: Bacteria > Bacteroidota > Bacteroidia > Chitinophagales > Chitinophagaceae > Ferruginibacter. Next base: position 1,862 of record VFKL01000209.1, read on the forward strand.
TAGAAGCTAAGGTTGTTAATATACAAATTACTGAATCTGCATTTGTAAAACTATTGCTCGAATAGGTATCGCTGTTAGTACCAACATTAACCCCATTTTTTTTCCATTGGTATGATGGCGATGAACCACCATTTGTTGGTGTTGCAGTGAAAGTAATGGTTGTACCAGAACAAACACTTGTACTACTTGAGCTAATACTAATACTTGGATTAGGCGCTACATAACTTGTTATCGCTTCTGTAATTGTAGCAACTTTTAATCCATTTTTCACACCATAATACGTAAGCCCAACAACATAAGGAAATGCCGAATTCCAATTAGCATCTACTGTTGCGAAATAACAATATTTACCATTAGGATATTCGGGTGTAACACAAAACCTTCCATTATGATCATCTAGATATTCTGGTGTTGCAGAGCTGGTAGTATTATATTGATAATCTTCTTTAAAATAACCTAGAGGATAATTGGCACTTACTGCAGGGCCATCGGCTACATTAGTGCCATCAGACAATACGGTTCTTGTTGTAATATTTCTAAGCGAATAGCTTGATTTCATGCGCACGATTCCGCCTGTACCATTTGTGTTTTTAAAACCATATGCACCATAAATGGGAAACCCGTCATAAGCAAATCCAATTAATGGAGAATGCTTTGTGCTATCAATTTTGTAAAGCCCATCTGCTGTATATAAATTGCAAATTGTTGAAATCAAATTCAAATCAAGATTAAACGCACTGGGGTTTTGGTGATGGTGATAATTGCCATTTGCTGGATGTCCTTTTGCACAATCAAATCCACCCTTTTCAGCTACTACCGCATCTCGTTTCCAAACGCCATCTCCATTTGCTGCAACAGTTTGAGAAACCGCTCCCCAACTAAATCCATCTCGATAATCAAATAAGGCTGCACCATTTACAAAAACACCAATATTTCCGCCACCTGTTGCAGTATATGTTCCGGTTAAATTTTGGGCAGGATTTAGTGATAATTTAAATATAGCATTTTGGTTGGTTGTTATGCTTGGATTTGCAGTGAAAGGGCCAGTTATATAAGCTGGAACGCCAGTGGTTTTAACATAGACCCAATTTGTAGAATATTGAACAGACTGAACATTAGCAGAGTCATTATCCTGTATAGGCGTTGAATTTCCTGTTACATAATGTCTGCCTTTAATGCCTGTTCGGTTTTGAAGCCAATTTAAAATTATTGGATTCGTTTGAGCATAATTTAAATTGCAAAACAAAACCATGACAGCGATTTGAAATACCTTTCTCATCATTTTTTATATTTTTTTCTAAATTTAATCCAATTGCTTTGAAAATATTATATAAACACTTGTCTTTCTTGCGAAATAGGTGGTTTATTAGCTGTATCCTTTATTTTTTTCTATCAAATCATCAACAAACCCGCTTTTTGCAATTGATTCATCGGTTTGTTGTCCCAAAACAATTCAAAATCTTCCAAGCCTGCAGCTTCATAATTTTCTATGACTTGTTGCATATTCATTTTATTGCCCTTTTTCATTTGAGTCAATAAATCGTGCAACCAAATTCCTTGCGCCTTATCAATACGAATGTTTATGGTGGTTGATTTTGTTTCAAATGTAATAGATGCCAACTCCCATTGATTGCCTTTTTTTGATTTGGTGATTATTTCAATGGTTGGCGAATTGCCTAAAAATATCAATTGTGTAGTAGGTTTGTAATTTTGTAAAGAATCATCTGAAAGCACATTGGTGATGAAATTTGCATCGACGCTTGTTTTCGGAACCTTCATTTCAAACCATTTGTACAAAGGCTCATCAATACCCACACCATGCATATAATTCAATAATGATTTTTTTAAGCCATAACTAAAGCTATCATGATCAGTTCCAGTAGAATCAATATGTTCAACATCATTATCTGCAAAGGTGATTTCGATTTCTTTCGCTTTTTTTACACCAAATTTTTCAGGATTTAATCCAACAGGACTATGCGCTGTCATGGCAAATTGATGCCAGAATGCAGATTGTAGTACGCCGGATTTAAATAACTGTCGTACCATTTCCAAACTATCAATGGTTTCTTGCGCCGTTTGTGTTGGAAATCCATACATCAAATAAGCATGCACCATTATTCCAGCTTCGGTAAAATGTCGATTTACTTTGGCTACTTGGGCAACCGTTATGCCTTTATTTATCAATGCCAACAATCGATCACTCGCCACTTCAAGTCCACCCGATACGCCAATGCAACCACTTTCCTTTAATAGCATACATAAATCTCTGGTGAAACTTTTTCAAAACGTATGTTTGTCCACCAGCTCACTACGAGTTTTCGTTCAATGATTTCTAATGCCAATGCGCGCATTAATGCAGGTGGTGCGGCTTCATCTACAAAATGGAATCCAGTTTCTCCCGTTTGTGCAATAAGTTCTTCCATACGGTCGCAAATCAAACTAGCCGTAATGGGTTCGTATAATTTGATGTAATCCAAACTCACGTCACAAAAAGTACATTTTCCCCAATAGCAACCATGCGCCATCGTTAGTTTGTTCCATCTGCCATTGCTCCATAAACTATGCATTGGATTAATGATTTCAATGGCTTGGATGTATTTATCAAGCAGTAAATCTGAATAGTCTGGCGTACCAACTTGCCCTTGCTTATAATCAACGCAAGAAGCATTATTGATGTACGTTAGTTCATTATCTTTTATAGCGTATGTTCTTTTTAAGTCTTGAATTTCAATTTTATCATCTAGAAATAACAACAAATTTTCAATAGGTGCTTCGCCATCATCTAGAGTGATAAAATCAACATATTCAAATACGCGTTTGTCTTTCAAACTTCTAAGTTCTGTATTCGGAAATCCGCCACCCATGCAGATTTTAATATCTGGGAAATATTTTTTTACATGTTGTGCAATTCGAAATGCTGCATATAAATTTCCTGGAAACGGAACCGATAAAGCAATGAATTTTGGTTTGATTTCATGAAGCTTTTTTTCTAAAAGTTCAATCAATATTTCATCTACAAAAGTTAATGGTTGTTGTAAAGCGGTATGCAATTCATCAAAACTATTGGCGCTTCTGCCCAATCTTTCCGCATATCTGCTAAATCCAAAATGATCATCTACACATTCTTTTATTAAATCACTCAAATCCTCGAGATACATGGTGGCCAAGTATTTTGCTCGATCATGAATGCCCATCGTTCCAAAAGCCCAAGTCAAATCATCAAGCTGCGAAAAGCGACTTGCCTCTGGCAAAAAATTACGCGTAGAAATCTGATGCGCTAATGAGTTTTGCTTTCCTTGTAAAAAAGAAATGACCGCATCAATTGTGTTGAT
>VFKL01000035.1 GCA_009885535.1 Chitinophagaceae bacterium
CACTCTCCGTAGAAAAATCTGAAAAAAAATTATTTATATTCATTTTGCTAATTTAAGTAGCAAATATACTAAATAAATTAGTTTGCACCTAATTACGGATAGTCATTGAATTTACTATTTATCATCCTTTAAAATTTGATGTATGAAATCGTTCTTACTTTCTGCAATTCTTTTTTCTTTTGGTTTTATTTTCAACCATGCCAATGCGCAGCAATGTTGTCCAGATTTTCAACTTCAATTCTCTAAGTTCCGATGTGAAACTCCGGATTGTAAATCCAATGTATCAGGTGATGGAGCACAATCGGTATCATTAGTTATGTGTCAGTACAGCACAAATAGAATACAAGTTATTCCTGGCATAACACCTGGGTTTACATATGCATGGTCGGTTACAGGTGGTACGATTAACGGAAACGCGCTTACTTCGCTGAGTACTACTCTTCCTTATATAGACTTAACTTGGAGTGGAGCCACACTTGGTACCATCACAGTAACCATTTTTAATAATGATAGTAGTTGCTTTAAAAAGCTCACTCAAAAATTTTGTCTGACCCAATCTCCAAGGGCACAATTTGTAAAGAATACAGGAGATACCGTTTGTAAAAATCAACCCATATTATTTACCAATAATTCACTTGGCGTTTATACAAACTGGACATGGAATTTTGGTGATGGAAATACACAAAATGGTGGAATTAATGCAACGCATAATTATTCAAACACTGGCGTCTATATTGTTTCACTTACTGTAAACAATTCAAGTAACCAAGGTAATTGTGGTTGTTCAACCACTTTCTATGATACAATCACTGTAATAAATAGCAATGGTTTAAAGATTCTTACGCCAGATTGTAGAAAAATGCTTTGTGCTGGCGACACTGTAACCTATTGTGCCAATATTACCAATTGCTCCAACTACAATTGGTCGGCTTTGGGTGGCATGGTTATAGGTTCTGGTAGTTGCATTCGAGTGGTTTGGAACAATCTAACTTCTGCTTTAACACAACCAACAGTAACATTAACGGTTCCGCCAACTTGTGCAGGTTCTTGTTCAAACAGTACTTCGTTGATAGAAAATATTTTATATAATGGTATGCCTATTCAAGGCAACAATATTGTTTGTGTGAATGCATCTGCCACCTTTACACTTCCCTCACTGCCAGGTGTTTTTTATGACTGGAGTATTTCTCCAGGTACAAATTTTTCAATTATTAATGGTACCAATATCAATACGCCATCATTGGGCGTTAGTTTCTTAGTAGCCGGTACTTATAACCTTAAATGTGTTTATTTTGATAGTTTAAGAGAATGCTCTGGGGTTTCTTTACTTTCAATTCAGGTTCGACCACCTTTTTCTATCGTAGGACCAAATACCAGTTGCGCCACTTGTCCTTCAAGCTTTACTACAAACCCAGTGGGAACTTTCAACTGGAGCATCAACACTTTTCCTGTATCAACTGCTTCTGGTGCTTCGATAAGTAAAACTTGGACAGCTACCCAAACTGGAAATTACATCGTAACGGCCACTCAAATTGGTACTACATTTTGTAATAGTCCAAAACAAACCATTATAAATGTATCACCCAAACCTGTTCTGTCTATATTTAGAAGTAGCACCGTTTCATGTCCGGGTACAATCATTAAGTTCTGGGTATCGAGCAATGTTCAAGATGTAAATGTTAATTGGACTTATCCTGCAGGTACTCAAGTTTTAAACAATACAGGTTCTATACTTGATACACTTTATGTTATTTTTTCAACAGGTGGAACAAAAACTGTTACGGCAACGCAATTCTGTTCAAATATCTGTACTTCTACGTCTATTAGTACCACTGTTTCTAATCCCCCAGCTCCAATTTTAGCAAGTCCCCAAACTGCAGTATGTATTGATCAAGTGGTTAATTATTCAGTAGCCAGCCCCTTACCGGGCATCACTTATACATGGAGTATAACAAATCCTAACCTTGGTACGATTCAATCTGGACAAGGAACACCTAATGTTACAATTTTATGGCATGGCAATTCAAGCAATTCTGGGCAACTTCGGGTTAGTCATTGTGGTGGCACTGCACTTGCAAACATTGTAGTCGCTGTGCCTACTGCTGTAAGTATTTCTCAATCCGGATCTTGCTTTAGTAACGGAAATGGATACATGCTAAATGCTAGTCCATCAGGACAAACATACCTATGGAGTACAGGAGCAACGTCACAATCTATAAATGCTACTTCTGCAGGAATATATACAGTAACGGTTAATCCGAATAGTAACGGAAGTTGTCCGGTAACAAAATCAATAGAATTAAAGCCCGACGGATATACTTTTATTATTGCCCCTCCTTGTATTGTTTCTAATTGTAACCTAAATAATTTTAGTATTCCGCTTTCTCAGATTAAATTTAATTTACCTTGTTCACCAACCTATCAATGGTATTTCCAGCCCGTAAATAGTTTTACTTTTAATCCGATTTTAGGTGCAAACGCCTCTAATTACAACGCCACTCAATTGGGTTGTTATTATAATGTGGCAACTTGTGCTAATGGTTGTAATGTTACGTCCAACACCATTTGTATTCCGGATGATGTTTACTTCTGTTGTGCTACACCTTCTTGCAATAGCATAACATTTGGAATAAGTTTCAATCAAACAAATTGCAATCCAACTCAATTCTCAGGTTTCCTTAATGGAACAGGAACACCAACTGGCAACTTTCCAATTTATTATTGTTATGGAGATGGAACCTCTTCATTAAACACCAGTTTGAATGCAGTTCATCAATATGATGTAGCAGGACAATACACCGTTTGCATCTCACAAAAAACATTGGTAAGTAATGCACCCAATCCGCCCGATACCTGCTGTATTTCCGATTGCAGAATAATCGATGTGCCGGTAGTAGCGAATTTTAATGCTTCATACAATTGCACTACAGGCTTACTTTCCATGACAGATGCTTCATCTTACTATCCCAATAGTTCAGGGGCAAGCTATACCTGGACAATAACTGGCGGTACTTTTACGGGTTCAATAGGAAATACCAACTCAGGATCTGTTACGCCAACCAGCAGCGGAAACTTTTCGATTACATTAACTGTAATCAAGGGAAGCTGCACAGCAACATTCAACAAAGTAGTGCAAGTGGCGATTCCTGTTGCTTCCTATACCATCAATCCAAATCCAACGTGTAGCAAAGACATCACTTATTTCGTAACTACTCCTGGATTTGCAACGTATAATTGGCAATTCGGCGATGGCGCATATTCTATTGCTTCACCTTCGGTTTTTCCTCAACATCAATACACAAACAATACCAGCAGTCCAATAAATTTTACTTCAACACTTACGATAACCACTTTGGATGGTTGTACCGCTACACAATCACAGATCGTAAGCGTACATCCCAAACCCATTGCAATCATTACACCTAAACCTGATACGATATGTAAAGGAGGTTCTGTTGTGTTGATTGTAAATATCAATGCCAATGGAAACGGAATGTGTACTAATTATGTATATCAATGGAGAAAGAATGGCATCAATATCAGCGGTGCAAATGCGTCTAGCTTTATAGTTACAGATTATGGTTCGTATAGTGTGTTTGTTTCGGGTTTAAATTCGGGTTGTAATTGCACCTTCGTTTCTGATACAGCGTTAGTGACTTATTTCCCTGAGCCCATCGCCAATATTGAAACTGCCTCTACCATTTGTTTTGATACAGCGAATAATCCAGTGAGCTTTACAATGAATGCCACAAATTATTCGGGTTATACCTACAATTGGAGTAGTAATATATCTGGCATTACTTTTTCACCAAACGGCACAAATAATGGATTAACAGATGTTACAGGAGTGCTACAAAATAACAACAGTTTTGTTATTTATTTGCAGGTGATAGATTCCAATGGATGTTCTGGATACGATAGCTTATGCATGTTCTCTTACACGAATCCCACCGTAACAATTGGATCAAATGGAACACTTTGTTCCAAGTCAATCAACAACCTCAATGTAATTGCTCCATCCAGCAATGTAGCATACAGCTGGAATACAGGTGCCAATTCAACATCAATAAGCACTTCACTTCCTGGCAACTACAACACCATTGCTGTTGACATGATTTCAGGATGTTCGGGAAATAGCAATAACATCACAATAAATGCTTCGCCCAGTTTGGAGTTGTTTCCAATTGGTTGTGATACCGTTTGTGATGATGAATATATTTCCATTCCTTTGGCACAATTACCAAACCTCAGCGACTATCAAGTATATTGGTATGATGGCATTCAACCCCTTGGAACTTTAGTTTATTCAGGTAGCGGCGCAATAACCTTGCCTGCAAATTCACTTAGCTTGGGCATTCACCATTTATGGACAGTAGCTACTTTTCCTGATGGTTGTACAGACACTAGCGGAACACTAGATGTGTTTATTAAAAAATGCTGCACCTGTGCTGGAAGTAGCTGGAAGCAACGAGAGTACAGCGTAAATAATGGTGCAACTGTTCAGCCGCTGATTTGCAACCAACAAGAGATTGTTCTCAACAACTGCAATACACTTGTTATCAATGCATCTTATTTATGCTCGCCTAATAATTGTGCTGGAGCAGTTACAGGTGTGGTGCTTAATATGTTGGGAAATGTAACCTCTACCATTTCTTCAATGCCTTATTCTTTTATCCCAACTCCCGGAACCGCTGGAAACTTTTATATTCGATTGTATGGTTGGTGCGATGGAGCAGTTTGCGATAGTTGTACAAAATTGATTTCTTATAATTGTCCGATTGTAGAACCCCCTTGTGGATGTGATACCGCTTTCCATTTCACAGGAACTCCTATTGTACTGATTCCTTTTTCTAGCCCGGGAATCATTCCAGGAATCATTCCTGGTGGCAATCCGGTTTCTGTAAATTGCGGCTCTACTTATGCCGATTCATTGACTTGTTTTAAAAATTACCAATTCTATATTAATTATCAAAATCCTTGGACAAGCGGCATATGTAACACCTCAGTGGTTGGCCAGATATTACAAGGTGCAAATGTAATTTACAGTCAAAATAATATTTCTCAAACAACGCCGATGAACTATGCTTTTACCGGTCAAGGACTTTATTGTGTGAAATTCAAATTGATGGTAAATGGTGTTGCTTGCGATAGTTGCACAATTTGTTTTAATGTACGTTGTCAAACGATTTGTAAATGCAAAGAAGAATTTCATTTCACAGGAAACCCAGTGGTGATGGCGAATCTAATAGGTTTTCAAGTTTCTCTTGTTGGTCCATTTACTTGCAATTCAAGTATTGCTAAATCGCTAAAATGTAAAACCAACTACTCTTTTTATATTAATTACGCTAATCCTTATACGCTGCCGTGTGTAGCTAAAGACAGTGCAGTGATTTTACAAACGAATAGTCTTTCTCCATTAGTAATCAATGCAAACACCACAATGTCTAATCCAATCAGTTATACATTCAATAGCTCTGGAACATACGTGGTTAAGCATTACCTTGTATTAAATGGGCTTATTTGTGACAGTTGTGTTTTATATTTCAAGGTAGAATGCCCTACGTTGTGTGATTGTAGTACGTTTGATTTTACTACAAAACCAACAATAACTTTTGTAAAAGGAATCGTAAAAAATGTTCCAATAATTTCAACTTTAACTTCTCCCTGTGAAACTTCATTAGCACAGCAATTACAGTGTAAGCGTGCATATAAATTCTTCATTCTGGCAGGTCCTATTGCATCTCAAATTCCTGTTGGTTGTACAGTTTCAGTTAAAGCTATTTTATTGTTGAATAATGTAGCCATAGCAACAATGAATAACGTTTCTCCTAGCAATCCGTTGACGTATACCTTCACAAAAGATGGCATTTACTGCATTCGATACGAATTGTATGTAAACGGCGTATTGTGTAAAACATGTTTGCAATGCTTCAAGGTTAATTGTTGTCCGATTTATTATGTTCTTCCTGCGCTTCGTGGAAATTTTGTTGGATGTGAGATTGGAGGAACTACGCGTATTTACAATGATTCGGCTGGAGGTGTATTTAGAAGTTTGGATACTACCATTGCTCGGGTGAATGAAAATGGTTTGGTTACAGCCGTTGGTTATGGAACTACCATTATAGAATATCAATGGATAAAAAATCCATGTGATTATTATGCGCTTGCTGAATATACTGTTCCTCGACTCACCCCATTGCCTGCCATTACGGGTAGTGGAGCAATTTGTAAAGTTGGAGATTCTTCCAAATTGATGAATACTGTAACATTGGGTACATGGAGTATCAATAATACCGCGGTAGCACAATTAAGCGCTGGAACAAGCCGAATAAATTCTACGCAAGTAAGGGCAAGGTCGGCCGGTAACGCAGTGGTGCAATACACAACAATACAATCAGGTTGTTCGGTAAGTACATCTAAAGATATAATTGTACATCCAATTGTAATGAATGCTTCTACTGGTCCTACAAGTGTTTGTACTGGTCAGCGTATTCAATGGGAAAATAACACGATAATGCCTTCTGGATTTACAAAACAATGGTTGAGCACAAGTACCCGAGCTACTGTTAATAACAATGGATTGATAACTGGTGTAACAGCCGGTGCTGCTGGTATTCGATATCAATTAAATTATCAACAACCAATAGGTTCTTGTTCAACAAGTGTACTAAGGGATGTATTGGTGGTAGCTCCTCCGGCAATACCAACAATCACTGTTGTTACGCTACCAAAAACAGCGCCAAGTTCAACAAGCATTTGTAGTAACCAGCGCTTCCAATTAAGAAGCAGTGTATCAGGCGGAGTATGGACTTCTGCTGGATCATTACAAATAGATAGAAATGGTTTTGTAACTACATTGAATCCAGGAATCGGAACGGTAACGTACACGGTGTATAACACAAGCGGTTGTAGTAATTCTCGTACATTGACTTATCAAGTTGTATTATGTAATGGCACATTTAAAGTAGAATTGTTGCCTTTAATTTCAAATAATTCTGAAATTCCTATTCCGGTAAATACTTCAAAAATTCAAATATATCCCAATCCAACACGACATGAATTGTTCATTCAGGTAGCGCCTTCTTTAGGCGATGGAATGGTGATGCTTACCGACTTACAAGGAAAAGTATTGCAACAGGCAAGATTTCGTGCAGGAACCCAATCGATTCCAACCTGGCAATATTCAAGCGGAATGTATTTTTTGGTTTTCCGAACTAAGCACGGTGTACAAACAGAAAAAATGATGATAGAATAAAAAAGATAAGCTTTATAAACCCAGATTTTGCAGCATGTAAAATCTGGGTTTATAATTTATAATTTCATTTTATTGAAACATAAAAGGAGTAATAAAGAAAGTGTATTTTTTTTACATTTAATCACATTTTCCTTAGCAGTGAATACGGCATTATTTTCAGCAAAAATCCAATCATACGCCAACGCTTTGTGATGTATACAACTTTTCTTTTTCTTTTTATGGCAGTAAAAATTTGTTGTGCTGCTTTTTCAACAGGCGCCACCCAAAACATGCCTTCACCCTTAGCCATATCGGTATCAACAAATCCAGGACGTACATCTGTTACATGAATATCAACGCTTGATTTGTAGGCATTTAATCTTAATCCTTCGAGGTAGTTGATTTGAAAAGCTTTGGTTGCGTTATAAGATGGTGCTTCTCCATTTCCAATCAATCCTGCAATGGAACTAATACTCACCAAATGTCCATGCCTTTGTTTTTTAAAATAATTCATTACCCAAACAGCAATACAAGTAAAGCCTTGAACATTGGTTTTGATGACATTGTTTTCAATCGAGAAATCAAGCAATTTATTTTCATCGCCAATGCCTGAAGAAATTATAAAGAGGTCCAATCCACCCAATTGATCAACAAGGTTATTACAAATCGAATCAACAATAGAAACATCTTGTACATCCATTTGACAATAATATATCTTATCTGGATTTTTTTCTTTTAATGATTGCAATCTATCTACTCTTCTTCCTGTAATCCCAACCTCGTAACCATTTTGTATTAAAATTTCAGTGATGGATTTTCCAATGCCACTGGTTGCGCCAATAACGATTGCTTTTTTCATGTGTGTAGAATAAAGTTAAAATGTATAAGTCAAAAAGACTACCATTAATTTCAAATTAAAAAACCTTTACATACCCGTAGAAATATGTGGTAATTAATTAAGAGCTGCTGTAATTATTTAAACAAGGCATCCATGGTTATTTCATTTTGAATAAGTCTGGTTGCGTGTTCGTTTTTCTTTATTCCAAAAGTAGTAACCATTGTTAAGAATATTGTTTTAGCTGTTTTTGTTTGTGTTTTAAACACAGATACTTTATTTTCCAATTCACTAGCATATTTTTTTTCAACTGTAAATTCATTGGCTGAAAATTTCATTTCACAAATGTTAATACAGAAATCCTGCCTATCAATTATTAAATCTATTTGGGCACCTTTTTCTCCTTTTTGAGATTGATATCGCCATCCAGAGTTTTCAGTATATACACCTTCAATACCCAATGCTTTTTTAATTTGCTGCGCATGCTTTAAACAAATACTTTCAAAGGCAATTCCACTCCAACTCTTCCATTTTGATTCGCGAGAAAGTTTTAGCCATGTGCCTTTTCCATTTGATCTACTATGCTCAATAAATTTTAAATAAAACAAAGAGTATTCGTCTGTGAGTTTATACACTACTTCTTTTGAGTTTTTACCAAATGGTATATACGAACTGATAAAACCAGATTCCATAAGCTCGTTCAATATCTGAGTAGATCCGCCACCCGAGGAGATTTTGCATGTATCAATAATTCCTTTTCTCGTTAGACCTTTTCCATTATTTGCTAATGCTTTAATAACCAATTTATGAGTACTCGCATCATCAAATAAAGAGTTGTACAAATTTTTAAATTCCTCATTCAACAAACCATTTTTTGAAAAGCAAATGTTGTCGATGGATTGGGTTGCACTTTCTCCTTTTTTTATTTCTTTTAAATAATGTGGAATACCACCCATTGCCATATAAAGTTGCAAAATTTGATACCTATCTAAATTGATTTTTCTGTCTTTTAAAAACAATTCCGTTTCTTCAAGATTGAATGGTAATAAACGAATACGCTTTGTTACTCTGTTATGCAATCCGCCTTTATTATTAATGATATTATTTATCATCCATGCTGCAGCTGAACCACATACGATTACAGCTAGATTATTTTGTTTGGAAGCCCAGCTGTTCCAGAAGTGTTCAAACGCTTGCATGAAGCCCGACTTCGGCGTACATATCCAAGGAAATTCATCAAAAAAAATAACTTTTTTTTGCTTTTTAATAAGCGGAGTGGTATAATCTGTCAATAACTTAAATGCCTCTTGCCAGTTTTTAGGTGTTGCCAATGCAATTTTACTGCCAGTTGCCTTAGTAATTGCCTGGATGAAATTTTCAAGTTGTTGATTTAGTGGCGCATTGTGGATACCCGAAAACTCAAATATTAATTGCGTTTCTAGGGAATTTCTTATAAGAAAAGTTTTGCCTACTCTACGTCTTCCATACATCGCAACTAATTCTGGATCAGTAGAATTGATAATGTCGAACAATAGTTTTTTTTCCTCAGTTCTACCTATAACATTTAAAGCCATGTTGATTTATATTTTGCCAAAACTACAAAAAAATAGACGATTTGGCGAGTTATAAAAAATTATATCTCGCCAAAACCACAAAAAAATAGATGTTTTGGCGAGATATAGAAATTTACACTTTGCCAAAACTATAAAAATGTATAATGATTTGACAGATTATAACACAAATGAAATTGCATGAAATGCACTATGTAAAAGGTAAACAGATATTACATTATAAAAAGAAAATCGTTTTTATAAATTCTCCGTGTACTTTTTAAAATTATCTAAAATCATTTGCCAACCAGCCTGTTGTAATTCAATCGGGTTCTCTTTTTCAGGATCAAATACTTCAGTTACGATTACCCCATTTTCGATTTCTTCAAAGCTTACGGTCATCTTTCTCCCATCTCCTAAAATTATTTCGATGTGCTTTTCAAAAATTATTTCTTGATACGTGCCCCAAAAGTCGAAACTCATCGAATTGTCTTTTGCAGCCATGGTGTAATGAAATTCACCACCAACGATAAAATTATTTTTTGCTTCAGGACAATGCCAATCATCGCTTGCGAAATTCCATTTTTCAACTTGTTCAGCTTTTGTCCAACAATCCCACACTTTTTGTATTGGCGCATGAATGGTTGATGTAATGGTAATTGGGTTCATTTTTTTTAGGGGTAAAATTAGTTTTAAAATATTTAGTTTGACATTTTTAATATTTTCATTTTCATTAAAAATGGATAATTATTATTCACGATAGCAATTTTATTTTTTATTTGGAATACAAAAATGATGTACATATATTTGTACAAATAAAAGTACACAAAATGCTTACCACAACGTTATCAGATTTTCGAAAAGACATCAAAAGCTACCTTGATAAGGTTACTCAAAGCTTTGAAACCCTCATTATCAATAGAGGAAAAGATACAGGAGTAGTCGTTATTTCATTGGAAGAATATAATGCACTAAAAAGCACCCAACATGAATTGTCATCTCGCCTCAATCAGCAGCGCTTGGACAAATCTATTGAATCGTTGAAATCAGGAAAAAAATTAGTAAAAAAACTGGTTGACTAATGAAATGCCCATAGTAGTTGACTCATACCAATAATGGTGAGAATCAGGGCATAACATGTGACCATTAAAAACAAATTATATTAACACATGAAATTTGTTTTCACCGAATTATCATGGGAAGATTATCTTTTTTGGCAAAAAAATGATAAGCAAAAACTGAAACGCATTAACGAGTTGTTGAAAGATATCTCACGCAACCCTTATGAAGGTATTGGAAAGCCCGAACCTTTGAAATATAATTATGCAGGTTTTTGGTCGAGAAGAATTGATGAAGAACATCGACTGATTTATAGGGTTGTTGATGATGAGATTCAAATTGCTAAATGCAGATTTCATTACGATTAAGTTGGTATAAAATTCAAATATCTCCCAATACATTTATCACAATACCGGCTAAAATTTCAGAGATTATTTAAAAACTGAAAATCATTTTTCTCTCCTCCAAAAGATTGAGGTTTGCCCTTCTAATTTTATATAAGTACAAACAAAATATAAAAACTAAAACCCAATGAGCATCAACATTACCAGAGAAGAAATTTTACAAATCAAATTATTTCTCATTACATCATTTAAGCTTAAAAACGCGGCTGCAAAGGCACATAAATGGGAAGAAGCAGCCGAAATTAGAGATGAAGAAAAATTAATGTGGGAACGGTTTCAAAATCTAAAAAATGAAATCATAAATCAGTTGAAAAACTTTAATCCAGCTTCAGATAATATCGAAGATTATATTTTGCTTCAAGGACTTTTGTTAGAGTTTCATTCTACTGAATTTTATGATGATTGCTTTGGCGAAAAAAATATAGAAACAATAGAATCTCATTTTAAAAAATACTGGAACCTTCGTGATCAAATGCAACTGGAGCTGAAGGATTTTTTAAATGAATCGTATGTTTATTTGAGAGAACAAATGCATCAATTTGTAAGAGAGGGAGACAAAGAAAAAGGTAAAATGATTTTAAACAAATTAACTGCCATTAGCGACCTCATTGTAAAACATAAAAGATAGATTTAAACACAAAAATTAATTATGAATAAAATCGTTTACGTAGACATGGACAATGTTCTTGTTGATTTCAAATCTGGAATAGATAAATTATCGCCGGCTGAATTAGCTGAATTCGATGGTCGATTTGATGAGGTGCCTAATATTTTTTCTAAAATGGAAACTATGCATAATGCTATAGAATCTTACATCAAACTATGCTCAAAATTCGACACGTATATTCTTTCCACCTCACCTTGGGAAAACCCTACCGCATTGAATGATAAGCTGGATTGGGTGAAAAAATACCTGGGTCAATATGCGCACAAAAGATTGATTCTCTCGCACAACAAACACCTCAATCATGGTGATTATTTGATTGATGACAGAGATAAAAACGGCGCAGATAAATTTACCGGAGAATTAATTTTATTTGGTGGTGAAAAGTTTCCCCATTGGGATGCGGTTATTGAATATTTGTTTTAAAATCGAATGAATTTAATTTTCAAACAATTTTTATTATGGAGAACAAATACATTTTAATAAAAGAAATAGCTGAGGATTTCGTTTTTCAAACATACAATAATGAAATCCCTGATGGTTATTGTTTTTCATTATGTTATCCACTATCAATATTATTTTCATTAATGGAAATCGAACATGAAATAACAATTGGAAAGTCACGAAAAAACAATATTGAAGTATCTCACTTCTGGATAACTTTTGATAATAATGGAATTATTTTAGATCCTGCAATTAAGCAATTTAATCAAAATGAATCAAGTGTTTATTTAGGTGATATTCAAAAAAATGAAACAACCAATAGGTATATAAAAATTGAAAATAATGGGGATGAAATTTTTCCAAACATTTATAAATTGTGGGCTGATCTTCTTTATCAGCATAAACACAGAATACCATTGCCCATTGACCTTGAAAAAAAGCTAATTACTTTAAACGTTACAGCTTCACAAGTTTTGTTTTATTACATTAATAAACTTGCACTTAAAGAGATGCTTTTAAAATCCAAATATGGTTTGTCTTATTTTAAGCCTATAAGCTTTGTTTTTAAACAGAAAAATTTAGTAGACGAAATCCTGATATCCTTAAATCAAACATCTTTAAAATACAAGGATGAAATTATTGAACTCGGCATAATTCCATAATATGAAGTATCAGATAAATGCAATCAATTTGATTAAAGAAGCAGATGCGGTTGCCATTTTTGCTGGCGCAGGAATGAGCGTTGATTCTGGACTTAATCCATTTAGAGGAGATGATGGCTTATGGACTAAGTCAATTATCATAGATGGTAAAACCTATAACCATTTGGATTTGATGTCGCATCATGCTTTTATTGATACCCCTAAAATAGCATGGGAATTCATATTGAATTTGAGAGAAAAATATCATCAAACAAGTCCTCATGAAGGTTACTTCAAACTATTGGAAATATTAAAAGACAAAGAGCATTTTATTGTTACTTCAAACATAGATGAACATTTTTTAAAAGCTGGTTTTGATGAAAACCGAATTTTTGAATGTCATGGCTCCATTAATTACATGCAATGCTTAGATATTCTTGAACGTGAAGTTTGGTTAACTCCAGACATTCACCCAATGAAACTAGAAACTAATAATCTTCCAATATGCCCAAATTGCGGGAGTGTGAGCAGACCTAATGTATTGTTATTTGGGGATTGGTTCTGGATTCCGATTCGTTCCACACATCAACAAATTCGATATAACAATTGGTGTAAAGAAATTAAAGAAAAGAATAAAAGCATTATTGCCATTGAATTAGGTGCAGGTAAAACAATTCGTACCATCAGAAATACTGCCGAAACTTTCGCTTCAACTCATTATCCATTAATCAGGGTAAATCCATTTGATTTTGACATAAAAAAGCCGAACCAAATTTCAATTCAAATGAATGCGAAGGAGTTTTTGATGTCATTAATGTAGATAGTATAGTGTTGTAATTGTTTTCCTAAATATTGCGTATAAAATTATTTAACACCTTTCAAATAGTTGGTTATAATGTTTCGGATGAAAATCAAGTTGTACGGAAATTCCGAATAACTGCCGATGATGGAAAAGATGATGAGGTTGCGTTTTATAAGCTAGGTGTAATCTTATCAGTTAGATATAGCATCAAATTTCAAACAGGTACACAATTTCGCATTTGGGCTACTAAAATACTCAAATGTTTTATCATCAAGTATTCCTTTTAGATGACAAACGTTTGAATAAAGTTGATCAGGTTTTAGTTTTAATTAACGACATTTTTTTGTAAATTAGCTGTGTGAAAAAACAAAAAGAAATAGGACTTGATTTTATTATAGACAAGCTAACGAACTCTATTGAGAATACATCTACTGGAGAGGTTTTCGACACCGAAATTGTAAGAATGACGATTAAAAATATCAATCAAATTGAGAAAACTAATTGGCGGTTTGGCTGGACAAAAGAAATTAAGGATAAAACGAAAGAAGTTTACAAACTAACTACCGTAAACAACCCAACAATTATTCAGGGTCTTATAAGTATCGAAGACAAACAGGATCATATCTTTATGCATCTCATCGAAAGTGCTAAATTCAATAAGAATAAAAACAAAGTTTATTTAGGAGTTCCTGGAAACCTCGTAGCTTATGCTTGTAAAGTTTCGGTCGACAAAGGATACCAAGGTTTCCTTGCTTTTGACGCAAAGACTGCTTTAATCAAACACTATCAAGAAACACTTTTTGCAACACAATTTCGAGGACTTAGAATGTTCATCGAAACGAATGCCGCATTACGTTTAATTTCTCAATATTTTAAATCATAAAAAATGGGACTAATTAGAGAACCAAAAAATGTAGACTTCACGGTTCAATCTCAACCTTGGACAAAAGAAGAACTTTTTGATTTTAGAAAGTTAATGACTGAATTGAAAGCAAAAAATTTAGTGAGAAAAACTCAACCGAAATCTAAAATAAAAACACCCAGCCACTAACATCTTGCAATTGTCAAAGCCATAAAGTAGCCCAATCTGATGAAGAAAAAAAGTGGATAGAATTGAAATTATTTTTGGATAAAATGAATCAGGTGATTGAGGAGAATGGAGTTGAGATTTGTGGGATAGTTAGGTAGAAGTATAAATCGACAGCAAAAATTAAAATAAATACGGATAAAAAATTTACCGGAGGATTCATCTTGTTTGGGGAGAAAATTCTCCCCATTGGAATGTGGTTGTTGAATATTTATTTTAAAAATAAGTAATAAAAGCGTAATGATAATTGAAACACAAAGTGCACTTAAACTTATTAATAAATATTTTCAAAATCAATAACATGAAATAGCCATAAGAGAAATCTCAAACCAACCGAGAATGATAATAAAGGCTATAACATGTGACCGAACTATAAAAACTATATTAACACATGAAATCTAAAAAAACAGAATTGGATGTTGACGTTATCGGTGGGCAAGGTTCATTAACAGCAGAAGAGGAAAAAGCAATTAGCGAATTCATCAGACAGCAGAAATTGGCTTCTCAGAAAAACAAGAAAAAGCATCGATCTAAAGCTGCTTGACTGTTATTCTAAACTTCATCACTGGGAATAATAGCCAACTGGAGCTATTTGGGCATTCAAGTCAATTTAGCCATTGTATTTATAAAAAGCATTTGTCTTACTGACAAATTTGATTTCCAAAATCCCAAACAGCGCCTGTATACAAACCTTTAGGCGAAACGCTAAGCATCCTTGCACAAATCCTACAATAAATTATTTATTGCAATATTTCTACAATAAACGTGTTTTTGTATAAAATTTACAATCTAACTGAAGATGTTATTGAAAAGGAAAATAAAACGCATAAAGCGTTCTTGTTACTTCCAATTTCAATCTTTAAAGGATTACTCGAAAGATTTGTTTTATACGTGTGTTTGGTGTTAGGATTGACACAGATTTTGATCGTTTTCGGAGCAATTAAAATTGGTACGTGAATTGACAAAAATGTTGAAATAAAAAATGACTATTTTTTGATAGGTAATTTTAGCTCTATTCTAACGTCAGTGTTTTATTTCAAGTTATTCATTTGGGTTTTAAAAAACTTCGCCTAATAGCACCTAAAAGACATTGGTAGTTCAGTGTGAAAATGAACATTTGTTCTTTGTATCAAGTTCAGTACTGGTAGTAAATAAAAGGCTTCTCCGACAAAAATATTTAGAGAATGAAGCAGTTCTTCGATATTTACAAGGACTTCCCAAAACGCTCACCAGTGGTGAGAGAAATTAGCTGGACAAACAATCTACTGATTTTCTCAAGACTAAATACAACAACTGACAAAAGACGAATTTGACAATAACGGAATTAAAAAACTTAACTTTACTACCTCATAAATTAACAACAAAAAATAAGAAACACCTGAAAAGCAACAAGCGTAGAACTTAAAAAATAAATAGAATGGAACAAGATATCAGATGGCATCAAAGATTTTCAAACTTTAATAAAGCGTTGTTTAAATTAGAACAGGCAATCGAATACATCAAACATAATTTTATAGATGATAAAAAGGATGCAATAGAAACTGAGGATTTAGGATTTGTGTTAGATGAAATAATAAAAGAGGGATTAATTCAAAGATTTGAATATACCCATGAATTAGCTTGGAATGTAATGAAGGATTATGCAGAATACCAAGGGAATAACACAGTTGGTGGTTCAAGAGATGCAATCAGAGAAGCACTGCAATTGAAAATTATTGAAAACGGAGAGGTTTGGATGGATATGATTCAAAGTAGGAATAAAACTACGCATACATACAATGAATCAACAGCGAATGAAATTTATAGAAAAATAATGGAAGATTACATTCCGCTATTTTTAGCATTC
>VFKL01000008.1 GCA_009885535.1 Chitinophagaceae bacterium
TAGTAGCTAATATGCTTGTTGCTGCAGGTGCTGACCGTGTGGTTACCATGGATTTACACGCACCACAAATTCAGGGTTATTTTGATATTCCAGTTGATCATTTAGATTCTTCTGCAATCTTTATTCCTTATATTGAAAGTTTACATTTAGAAAACCTAACTTTTGCCGCTCCAGACGTAGGTAGCGCAAATCGCATCAGAGAAGTGGCTTCATTTTTTGAAGTGGATATGGTTATTTGCGATAAACATAGAAAACGTGCGAATGAAATTTCGAGCATGGTGGTGATAGGGGATGTAAAAGATAGAAATATCGTATTAATTGATGACATCTGCGATACCGGTGGTACCTTAGCTAAAAGTGCTGCGCTCATGATGGAAAAAGGCGCAAGAAGTGTTCGTGCTTTTTGTACGCATCCAGTTTTAAGTGGAAACGCCTACGAAAATATAGAAAATAGTGTGTTGGAAGAATTGGTGGTTTGTGATACCATTCCACTTAAAAAACAAACAAATAAAATAAAAGTACTTTCTACTGATGAATTATTTGCTATTGCTTTGAGAAATGCTTACGAAAATAAAAGCATCAATAGTTTATTTATTAAATCTAGAATGTTGAAAGGCGGGAAGTAAATCTAGTTTGGAATTAATTCACGCGTACAAAAAAGTAATTCATTTCTGATTTCTTGGCAATTTCTTGATTGTAATTTCCATTCAATCTTAATACACTAACTCCTAAACTATCCCAATATTGCTTTTGCTGTTGAGATGTTGGGATGTAATTCAATACTTTATACTGGCTACAAGTTTGGTAAATTATAAATTCATAATAGTTGTTGTTGGTATTTACCGTACATAAGTATAAGCCAGATCTTCCAGCAATTAGTCCTCCTTTTAAAAAATTATTTGGCTCATTTCTGTTGTACAAAAAGCCATATCCTTGGTTGAAATAATTTTGAAATTGTCCCTCAAAAACAAGCGGGTTAAATTCGATATTCGCATAATTTAAAATCGCTCCTGATCCATTGTTTACAACTTTATACGCTTGTATATTTGAGTTTAACGCGGTAAATGGGTATACAAATTGGCTTGATTTTATTGGTTGTAAGGTATCCGTAACAGTGGATGAGAATTTTATGGTATCGTAAATATTGATGCCATTCAAATGGTTGGCAATATTCATTGGTATTAAAACCGTATCTGTAATATAATTCGT
Organism: Chitinophagaceae bacterium; assembly: GCA_009885535.1. GTDB lineage: Bacteria > Bacteroidota > Bacteroidia > Chitinophagales > Chitinophagaceae > Ferruginibacter. Next base: position 1,210 of record VFKL01000008.1, read on the forward strand.
GCAATTGTCTCCTTGGTAACGATCACCACATTGAAATGCAGGAGTTATTATCATGTAAAACCCAATTACCAAAATGAATAAAAGTGAATTTTTCATAAACAATTTTTTAATAAGACTTTGACAATTTAAAAAATGTTGCTTCGAGATATTGTAAACTAATTGATTTTTTTTAATTGCTTCATCAACGCGGTGAATTGTTTGGGAACCTCAGCAATCAATTCAAAATGCTTGTCATTTTCATCATTAAAAATTAATTTATAAGAATGAAGTGCTAGTCTATTTATCATAGGCCTTTCATCATCTTCATGTTTACTGAGTTTGAAGTTCTTTTTTATGCTGGAAAGTAAAACCGGTTTTCCATCTCCATAAATTGGATCACAAGCCAAAGGATGTCCAATACTTTTTGAATGAACACGTATTTGATGTGTTCTGCCGGTATGTAATTGAAAAGACAGCAACGAGAAATGTTTATTGGCCTCCATCACTTCATAGGAAGTGGATGAAGGCTTTCCGTTTCTATGAATGCACATCGTGCCTTTTTGAAGTGGATGCTCCGAAATTGGCGCCTCTATTAAGCCTGAGCTTTCTGTTGGCATGCCAATTACTACACCAACATAGTATTTTTGAATGTTTCGTCCTTCAAAAAGTTGAGAGAAGTATTTATGGGTATGCTCATTTTTGGCAAATATGATAATGCCACTAGTTTCTTTGTCTAAACGATGCACGGTAAATATCGAACCATATTTTTTTAATAATAAATCTTTCAATGATGGTTCAGACTGCATCCTATCAGGAATAGAAAGTAATCCAGCAGGCTTGTTTATTGCAATGAAGTTATCATCTTCGTATACGATATTCAGGATTTGATTATTCAAAACGAGCTATTTTTTTTCCTTTACTTTAGATGCATTCATGTATTTCAGTAATCGAATTTCTTTTTCACTTAAATATCTCCACTTACCACGTTCTACATTTTTTTTAGTTAATCCGGCATACATTACCCTGTCTAATCCTTTTACATCATATCCCAAATGTTCAAAAATACGACGTACAATTCTATTTCTACCGCTGTGAATTTCAATACCGATAATAGATTTATCTTTTGAATCTGCGTAAGCCAAACTATCTACCAATACTGGACCATCTTCTAAAACCAAGCCCGTTAATATTTTTTCAAAATCGTTTTTAGTCAACAATTTATCGAGTTTAACTTCGTATACTTTTTTGATTTCAAAACTTGGATGAGAAAGCTTTTGAGTAAGATCACCATCATTGGTTAGCAACAACACACCAGAAGTATTTCTATCCAAACGACCAATTGGATAAACCCTTTCCTCAGTAGCACTTTTGATTAATTGCAACACTGTTTTTCTTCCTTGAGGGTCATCAGTTGTAGTGATATAGTCCTTTGGTTTGTTTAGTAAAATGTATTGAAGGTTCTTGGTAACAAACAATTTTTTTCCATTGTATATTACCTCATCGGTATCTAATACTTTATAACCTGGCTCTTTAGCAATCGCACCATTTACTTTTACATTTCCTTCGGCAATAATGGAAACGGCATCTCTACGTGAACAAACCCCACAATGCGCCATATATTTATTCAATGGCATTATTCCTGTTGGCGGATTTCCTTTTGTAGATTTTGCTGTAGTTTTTACTGTAGCTTTTCCTTCTTTATTTGTAATTATTTTTTCTTTAGAAACTGCCTTCGCTTTTTCATCATTTCTTTTAGCGGCAAGTGCAGGATTTTTTGCAGCCATTCTTGCTTGATATTTCTCTTCTTTTACTTTATCGAAATAGGCGGCTCTTTCTTTTTTTGCTTTCTTTTTATCTTGTCTGAAAGATTCTTTTACGGCACTGTTTTTTTTCTTGTTCGTAAATTTCTGGAATGGCGATTGGCTCATGATTGTTGAAGTTAATACTGTTTTTACAACAGGGTTTCGCCAAATGTACACCAATATTGTGGGTTTTACCCGTATAAAATAAAAAACCGCCCATGATAAGAGCGGTTTTAAATATTCGAATGATTATTTTATTATGGAAAAATACCCAATTCCAAATAGCTAGTTGCTACTTTATTAATGGCACTTACATAAGCAGCTGTACGCATATCTGGTATTTCAGGATTTGAATTCCAGATGTCCATTATTTCGCGTGTTGCAGATATCATCGTTTCTTCTAATCCACTGTGTACCAAATCTTGCTCTTCTGGTCCGTGCATAATGAATTCTCTATTTTCGTCAGAAACTCTTTTGCCAGAAAGCTCTTCAATTTGTCCAAGTATTTTGGTGTTTAAATTTTCAGTGAAACGTTTCTCCATACGACCATAACGTACATGGCTAAGGTTTTTCAACCACTCAAAATAACTAACAGTTACACCGCCTGCATTCAAGTACATATCTGGTACACAAAGAATTCCGTTTTGTGTAAATATTTCATCCGCTTCTGGCGTACAAGGACCATTGGCAGCTTCTCCAATTATTTTTGCTTTAACGCGAGGTGCATTTTCGCCATTGATTACATTTTCTAAAGCAGCAGGGATTAAGATATCACAAGCCAATTCCAATGCATCTGTATTTTTCGCCAAATTGGTTGCACCTGGGAAATTTAAAATTGATCCCGTTGCTTTTCTATGTTGAAATACTTCATCTTCATTTAAACCATCAGCATTAAAGATTGCACCTTCATATTCAGCCAATGCAATAATTTTTGCACCACTTTCACGGAAGAATTTCGCAGAATGATATCCAACATTTCCTAAACCTTGTACAATAACCGTTTTGTCAGCTATTCCAATGGTTAATCCAAGTTTTTGCATTACGTCAGGCATGTTACATACTTCACGGATGCCAAAGAAAACGCCAAGTCCAGTAGCTTCCGTTCTTCCACGAACGCCACCTTGTGTTATTGGCTTTCCGGTTACGCAACCTGCAGCATCTATTTCGCCTGGTTTTAATGAAGCGTAAGTATCTACAATCCAAGCCATTTCTCTCGGACCAGTTCCGTAATCTGGAGCGGGTACATCAATACCAGGACCAATGAAATTCTTTTTTACCAGTTCTGCCGTATATCTGCGGGTAATTTTTTCTAATTCATAAACAGAGTACTTACGTGGATTGATTTTAATTCCACCTTTACCACCACCAAATGGCACGTTTACAATCGCACATTTGTACGTCATTAAAGAGGCTAAAGCCATTACTTCATCCTGATTTACTTCGTCACTAAAACGAATCCCTCCCTTACAAGGAGATTTGTGCTGACTATGTTGAACGCGATAAGCCTCAATAACTTCAATTTCCCCATTATCTAATTTTACTGGGAAACGCATTTGATAAACACTGTTACAAGCTTTAATCTGCTCTAAAATTCCCAAGTCCCAATTGGTATACTTGGCTGCTTTGTCGAAGCTTTTTTCAACACTCTGAAAAAAGCTATACGGTTGATTTGATGACATATTGTAGGTTTTTATTTTCTTATTTTTATTTTAAAACTATTTATTTTTTTCGATTTTTGATATTTTTCTGTCGATAACAAAAACATATAGGAACAGTCCGATTAAAATGGTTAAACAAACAGCAACTACATCATATATTTTTCCATTGCTTCGCATCACATCTGCCATTTCTGGCTTATCCTGTGCATATGCTAAAGTAGAAAAAAAACTAACAATTACTATTAAAATCAATTTGTTCATAATTAATCCTTTTTTTTAACTTCAAAAATACTCTTCTCAGATAATATTGAAAGTCTGATTTTTAAAGTTGCAATCCAAACGCCCAATAAAGTCCAACCAATTACTGCAGGATAAAAAACCATTCTCATAGATGAATCCATATCATTTTTATCCAATGCTGGATTGCCACTATCTGAGCCAGGTGCACCTGGATGCAAACTTCCCACCAATCTTGGAATGATCCAAATGCTTGGGAAAAGCATGGCAAATGCAAAAATATTGTACACTGCACTAATTCTTGCGCGTTTATCGATGTCCGTAAATGAACCTCTCAATACAAAGTAAGCACCATAAATTAATAGCGCTATTGCTGCACCAATAAGTTTTGGTTCTTTTAAAACACTACCTAATGATTGCCCTTGATCGGTTACCCATGTTACGTTTACCCAAATTACGCCAGTTAAATATCCCAGTATGCCAAACAAGCAACCAACAGCTGCAAAATGTCGTGCAAAAATATCATTACGATAATTAAAACCACGAAGGTATTTGACACTATATACAAAGCTGATGATAAATAGAATCATCATGCCAAACCACATGCATACATGAAAGTATAAATTTCTGATGGTTTCATTTAAAATGAAAAGTCGCGGGACATCTAATAGGAAACCACAAACGATGGTATACACCAAAAGAACAAACGATAATATTTTCCACCAAATTTTATTCACTAATCCGGAGATTTTTTTTGTGGGACAAAGTTAGGGTAAACGCATTCACATTTGAATATAAAAAAAGAAATAAAAAAGGTTAATCTTTCCACAGATATGGGAAAAGTATTACGGATAAAACAATAACCAAAAGATCCATTAAAATGGTTAATCCGGCTAATTGTAAAACTGCACCGTCTCTAAAAACCTCTCCAAATGCGGATTTACTCAGTTTTATCAAAATAAGTAATTGGGGCAAAATTACAGGAAACCCTAAAATAGCTATTAATGCTGCATTTTGTTGTGCCTTAGCAGCAATCGCGCTCATTAATGAAAATACCAAACTAATACCTGTTCCTCCTAAAATGGTTATTCCAATGAAAAGTTGAAAATCGGCAACCGGACTGCCTAAAAAAGTAACAAACAAAACCAAACTAATTAAACTCATAATGAGCATTAAGCCCATGTTGAAAATTAATTTAGCGGCAATAAATTGAACAGGAGAGGCAATGCTGTAGAAATAAAGCATGCGCCCTTTGTTTTCTTGTAAAAAACTTTTGGCAACGGCATTAACACATACAAACAATTGAATGACCCAAAATAAACTATTCCAAACGGAAGATTCTGGCGTATCGGGCATAGAGAGATATAACACAAAAACAGTAGCTGCGATATATAATAAAATGCCGTAAAAACTATGCTTTTGTCGAAATTCGAGCAGTACATCTTTAAAAAGTAAAGCGATAACCTTTTTGTTCATGCAACGAAATTAAGGATAAATAAAAAAGGAAGATTACTATCGTTATTTAAATCATTTCTTAATTGTAAATAAGTAATTAATTTTCACTGATAAATAAAAGAAACAAAAACAATCTTGCTTTTGAATTGTTATTTTAAAAATCAATTTAGAATTAATTTGTTTTAGATATTGAATATTAACATTGCTGTCTTATTTTTGCGTCGAAAATTTATAATTATAAAACATGTCTTTTTTCTTACTTGAAACAAATGTAAATAATGCGGCCAATTACCTACCTATATTAATTCAGGTATTCTTTGCAATAGGATTGGTTTCACTTATGATTTGGGGTTCTGATAAATTAGGTCCAAAAAGAAAAACTTCAGACAAGCTTCAAAATTTTGAAAGTGGTATTGAAGTGAAAGGGAATGCACGTCAGCCAATGGCGATTAAGTATTTTCTAGTGGCGATATTATTCGTTTTGTTTGATGTAGAAGTAATATTCTTTTACCCTTATGCGGTTAACTTTCGTGCGTTGGGTTGGGATGGATTTATTGCAGTAGTACTGTTTGTAACCTCATTCCTTGCTGGATTTATTTATATTTTCAAAAAAGGCGCAATGAAGTGGGAAGAATAATTCATGTTCAATTTCTTTCGTTGTAAATACAATTTTTCAGCGGTTGATGTTAAACTTTTAAATAAAAAAAAATGGCTCGTCCAGTACAATTTAATAATACAATAAAATTCGAAGGAATTCCCGAAGGATATATGGGCGAGGGATTTATGGCTACCAACTTTGAGAAAGTAGTGAGTTTGGCGCGTAAAAATTCCATTTGGCCTTTGCCTTTTGCCACTAGCTGTTGTGGTATCGAATTTATGGCTACAATGGGTAGTCATTACGATTTAGCACGTTTCGGTTCTGAGCGTGTTGGTTTCTCTCCACGTCAATGTGATTTATTAATGGTAATGGGCACCATCTCAAAAAAAATGGGTCCTGTGCTTAAACAAGTTTATGTGCAAATGGCCGAACCTCGTTGGGTGATTGCTGTTGGTGCTTGTGCGAGTAGTGGTGGTATTTTTGATACCTATTCAGTATTACAAGGAATTGATCAAGTTATTCCAGTTGATGTGTATGTGCCTGGATGTCCTCCAAGACCTGAAGCCATTTTAGATGGTTTTATGAAAATTCAGGAATTGGTGCATGCAGAAGGTTTAAGAAGAAGACATAGCGATCAGTATAAAGAACTGATGAATAGTTATGGAATACAATAAGATTGTTTAAAAAGTTCAATTGGTTCAATGAGTTCAATAGGTTACATAATCAAACGTCTTGAACTTCTGAAACATCAGAAACTTTAATTTATTTATGTTAACAAACGAAATCATACAACAAAAACTTACTGAAAAATTCGGAGATGTACTTACCGATTGGCAAGAGCCATACGGTATGCTTACGTTTACCGCTCCAAATGAATTGAATTTGAAAGTATTGCAGTTTTTGTTTGATGACGCAGATTTGAAATTTAATTTTTTAACGGATTTACAAGCGGTTCATTATCCGGATAATAAAGGTGCTGAATTGGCTGTAGTATATCATTTGCACAATTGGGTAGACAATATTCGTATTCGATTTAAAGTTTTTGCAGACATAAATCAACCAGATGTATTTAGTGCAACCGCATTATATCAATCGGCTAATTTTATGGAGCGCGAAACCTATGATTTCTTTGGTGTGAATTTTGTTGGTCACCCCAATTTAATCAGAATATTAAATGTAGATGAAATGGATTATTTCCCAATGAGAAAAGAGTTTCCATTGGAAGATCAAACACGTATTGACAAGGATGATGAAATGTTTGGTAGGGGGTAGGGGAACGGTTTGAGAGGTTTTTGAGGTTTAAGATGTTTGGGAGGTTTGGAATGTTCAAAAGGTTCAATGAGTTCAATAGGTTCAAAAGGTTAGCCCCCTCAGTCCCCCAAAGGGGGAATTTGGAAGCGTACAAATCGAAGTGCTTTTGTCCTTTTGTAACGAAAAAAAGCATACAAAAAAATGTATTCTTTGTGCCTTAGTGACTTTGTGTCTTAGTGTCGAAAAAAACAAAAAATAACAATTGAAATAAATTCAATTAACAAAATAAATGAGCGACCATATTTTATTACCAGAAGGGAGTATTGAAAAGCAAACCACCACGTTGAATTTGGGGCCTACGCACCCGGCAACGCATGGTGTTTTTCAAAACATACTTGAGCTAGATGGGGAACGCATCATGAAGGCAACTTCTACTGTTGGCTACATCCACAGGGCTTTTGAAAAAATTGCAGAAAGAAGGCCGCTTTATCAAATTACGCCACTTACAGATCGCTTGAATTATTGCAGCTCGCCAATCAATAACATGGGCTGGCACCTTACTTGCGAAAAACTTTTAAATGTTTCTACACCAAAACGTGTTGATTATTTACGGGTGATTATAATGGAGTTGGCTAGAATATCTGACCATTTAATTTGCAACTCTATTGTTGGTGTTGATAGTGGTGCTTACTCTGGATTTCTTTATGTAATGCAATTCAGGGAATTGATTTACGAAATCTATGAAGAAGTTTGTGGATCAAGATTAACCACCAACATTGGTAGAATTGGCGGTTTCGAAAGAAATTTCACAAATACTGCATTTGAAAAATTGGAGAAATTCTTAGATGAAAAAACAGGTTACCCAGCTCAGTTAAGAGAATTCGAAAACTTATTCACCAGAAATAGAATCTTTATGGATCGTACCATTGGTTGCGGTCCAATTACTGCTGAAAGAGCGATGAATTATGGATTTACAGGTCCGAATCTAAGGGCTGCAGGGGTTGATTATGATGTTCGGGTGCATTCTCCATATTCTAGTTATCAAGATTTTGATTTTACTGTTCCGGTAGGAACAACAGGTGATTGCTACGATAGATTTTTAGTGCGTAACCAGGAAATGTGGCAAAGCTTAAGCATACTCAACCAAGCGTATAAAAAAGTGCAAGAATTTAAAGGTGCTGAAGCTGATGTTTTCCATGCTGATGTTCCTGCATATTATTTACCAGAAAAGAAAGATGTATACACTAAAATGGAGGCATTAATCTACCATTTCAAAATAGTAATGGGAGAAACCGAAATGCCTGTTGGAGAAGTATATAATTCTGTGGAAGGTGCTAATGGAGAATTAGGATATTATTTAATTAGTGATGGTGGTCGTACACCTTATCGTTTACATTTTCGTAGACCATGCTTTATTTATTATCAGGCATATCCTGAATTGATTAAAGATGGCATGTTGAGTGATGCGGTGATTACAATGAGTAGTTTGAATTTGATTGCGGGAGAATTGGATGCTTAAATACAAATTAAAAATTAAAAAGTAAAAATGCATAATTCTACTTTTTAACTTTTGACTTTTAACTTTTGAATTGAAATAATAATGATACAGTTTAATGAAACAAGCCTAAAAAAAGTTGCCGAAATCATCGCGCGTTATCCCGAAGGGAAACAAAAAAGTGCGTTATTGCCGGTATTACATATGGCTCAAGTTGAATTTGGGGGTTGGTTAGCTGTACCTGTAATGGATTACGTAGCCACACTTTTGCAAATTGAACCTATTGAAGTGTATGAAGTTGCCAGTTTTTACAGCATGTACAATTTAAAACCTGTTGGTAAATATCTGTTTGAAGTTTGCCAAACTGGTCCTTGTATGCTTAATGGCAGTGATAATATTATAGATTATATCAAACAAAAACTAAACATTGGTGTAGGCGAAACTACTGCTGATGGGATGTTTACATTAAAAACAGTGGAGTGCTTGGGTGCATGTGGTTATGCGCCAATGATGCAGTTTGGAAAAACATATCGTGAGCATTTAACAAAAGAAAAAGTTGATTCAATTATAGAAGAATGTCGCGCTAAAGCGAATTAATATGGGAAAAAAATTATTACTAGAAAAAGTTCATATTGAAGGCATTCGCCATTATGATGTATATCGTCGTGAAGGCGGTTATCGTAGTGTAGAAAAAGCATTGAAAATGCAACCCAATGATATTGTTGAGGAAGTAAAGAAAAGTGGATTGAGAGGTCGTGGAGGCGCTGGTTTCCCAACGGGAATGAAATGGAGTTTTTTAGCAAAACCTGATGGCGTTCCGCGCTATTTAGTTTGCAATGCAGATGAAAGTGAACCGGGCACTTTTAAAGACAGATATTTAATGGAATTCATTCCTCATATTCTTATTGAGGGAATGATTGTTGCTTCTTTTGCTCTTGGAAGCAATACCAACTATATTTATATTAGAGGCGAATACGATTGGGTTACAGATATCTTGGAAAATGCCATTGCAGAAGCCAAGCAAAATGGATGGTTGGGTAAAAATATTCAGGGCTCAGGTTTTGATTTGGAAATGTATGTTCAAAGAGGCGCAGGCGCATATATTTGTGGAGAAGAAACGGCATTATTAGAATCACTTGAAGGTAAAAGAGGAAACCCAAGAATTAAACCGCCATTCCCAGCTGTCAAAGGATTGTGGGGTTGTCCAACTGTAGTTAACAACGTAGAAACGCTTGCAGCCGTAGTGCCAATCATAAATGAAGGTGGTGAAGCTTACGCACAAATTGGTGTTGGAAAATCTACAGGTACAAAATTAATTTCGGCTTGTGGAAATATAAACAAACCGGGTATCTACGAAATCGATATGACCATTTCGGTGGAAGAATTTATATACAGTGATGAATATTGCGGCGGAATTCCAAATGGCAAAAAACTAAAAGCTTGTATTCCAGGCGGTTCTTCAGTTCCGATTTTACCAGCTAATTTATTGCTCACTACAGCTAAAGGCGAAAAGCGTTTGATGAACTACGAAAGCTTGAGTGATGGCGGATTTGCTACTGGTAGTATGATGGGGTCGGGAGGTTTTATAGTATTGGATGAAGATCAATGTATCGTTAGACATACTTACTCTTTAGCTAGATTTTATCGTCATGAAAGTTGCGGACAATGTAGCCCATGTAGAGAAGGAACCGGTTGGATGGAAAAGATTTTATTAAGTATTGAAAGTGGTAAAGGTAAAATGAGTGATATTGATTTACTTTGGGATATTCAAAGAAAGATTGAAGGAAATACGATTTGTCCTTTAGGAGACGCTGCTGCATGGCCAGTTGCCGCTTCTATCAGACATTTCAGAGATGAGTTTGAATGGCATGTGAATAATCCTGAAAAATGTTTGACAGAAAACTTCGGGTTGAGGCATTATGCGGATCCGATTTATGTTGCGGGGAGTTAAGTTTTTGTTTCACTCGAGGTGAAATGTTGGGTTTCGCGCAAAGCACGCAAAGGAGCAAAGACGCAAGGGGGGAGATTAATATGTGAGAATGGGTTTCACGCGAGGTGAAATGTTTGGTTTCGCGCAAAGCTCGCAAAGGAGCAAAGACGCAAAGGTGGAGAATTAAAAGAGAATGTTGTTTTAAAATTGAAGAGGCATGAATGAAAATTGCTTCTAACCTTTTGAACTCATTGAACCTTTTGAACCTATTGAACTTTTTTGTTTCGCGCAAAGCTCGCAAAGGAGCAAAGACGCAAGGAGGGAGATTAATATGTGAGAATGGGTTTCACGCGAGGTGAAATGTTGGGTTTCGCGCAAAGCAGGCAAAGGAGCAAAGACGCAAGGGGGGAGATTAATAGGAAAATGTTGTTTTATAAGTGAAGTGGCGTGATTGGAATTTGATTCTAACCTTTTGAAATCATTGAACCTATGGAACCTCTTGAACTTTTTGTTTTGGGTTGCATGGATTAAAAAATAGTTTATGACGGAGAATGAGATTTCAAAAATAGTTTTTGAGATTTGTTTAATGATCCATAAAAAGTATGGACCAGGTTTATTTGAAAGTGTTTATGAGGAAATATTTTGCTATGAATTAAATAAATTAGATATAGCATTTACAAGACAACATCCAGTTTCATTAACGCATGAGGAAATAAAAATGGATATTGGATTTAAAGCAGATGTGATCATTGAAAATAAAGTAATAATAGAGTTGAAGTCTATAGAGATGATACTTCCCGTTCATCACAAACAACTTCGAACGTATTTGAAATTAACGGATTTTAAACTAGGGATGCTAATCAATTTCAATGTGAATTTAATGAAAGATGGCATTCATAGAATTGCAAATAATTTATAAGTTTTTCGCTTCTTCGCTTCATCAAAAGCTTAGTGCAAAACATAAACCTTTGCGTCTTTGCTCCTTTGCGAGCTTTGCGCGAAACAAAAAAAAACCTTTCGACTTCGCTCCACCACAAGCGTAGCTCGAAACAAAACATAAACCTTTGCGTCTTTGCTCCCTTGCGAGCTTTGCGCGAAACAAAA
>VFKL01000098.1 GCA_009885535.1 Chitinophagaceae bacterium
ACCAATAGCATTATTGAAATAAAGATTTTACCCAATGCATTTAAACTGATTCAGCCTTGATGGATTTTTGGTGATTAGATATTGCTCCCCTCTGCCTTTAGGAGAGGGGTTGGGGGTGAGGTTCTCTATAATTCCCAATGGATTTAAATGGTTCCCGTATTGATAGACTTTTTTACCAAAAACAACAACCCCGTTAAAGTCATCACCAACAAAATTGCAGTGAACTGATGCATTACACCAAGCCAAACAAAAACAGACTTGTTGGTAGCATTTACAAGGGTTAAAATGCCCAATAAAACCTGAAGGGAAATAAGGGAAATGAATGCCAATCTAAATTTCCTAAACGCTGGAATGGTAACGAGCGCTTTCGTTTTAATGAAGAAGAGAATAGACACAATAAAAAGCGTATAAGCAAAACCGCGATGAATAAAATGAATGGTAAGTGGATTGTTGATTAGATTTAAATGCCATGGTTTTATAGACCACATTGCATTTGGCGCCATTTGATGATTGATGCTTGGCCAAGTTGGTGCAATGGATGCAGCCCTTAACCCTGCCATAAATCCACCATAAATCAGCTGAATAAAAAACAAAGGAACAATAATTAATAATATTTTTCTTGTGTTGGAATGATGTAGCTTTTGTTTCATTGAGGGCAATAAGCTCAATGCAAACCAAAATGTGTACGCCAATAGAATATTCGCTGCAATAAAATGTGTAGTAAGCTCCACATGTCCTACAAAATATTTTTCGGGCACCAAGCCACTTTTAACCATGAGCCAACCAATTGCGCCTTGTAATCCACCCAATACAAACAACACCACCATCGGCAATACCATAGATTTATTAAATTTCTTTTTGATCAAAAAATAACTAAAGCCAATTAAAAAAACCATTCCCATCATACGCGCCCAAACCCGATGAAACCATTCCCAAAAAAAGATAAACTTGAATTCTTTCAACGAAAAATATTGATGCACGTATTTAAACTGATCGGTATTGCGGTATTTGTCGAATTCGGTTTGCCAATCTATATCATTCAATGGGGGCAGCGTTCCCGTAATTGGCTTCCATTCTGTAATGGACAAACCTGATTCTGTTAAACGAGTTATGCCGCCTAATAAAACCTGAACCATAATCATCACCACCCCAATAATTAACCAAGTGGCAATTTGTTTGTTATTTTTTTCTTCGATCGTTTTTAAACTCATGCCGCAAAGGTAATTCTACAAAAATACATTTACACAATTGAGTACAAATTTGATTTCAAATCAGGATATTTGTTGAACACAAATTATGCTAAACCCGTATTTTAATATTGAAAAAATAGAAGCCGGAGTAGATGAAGCCGGAAGAGGTTGTTATGCCGGACCGGTATTTGCAGCGTCGGTTATTTTGCCCAAGGATTTTTATCACCCTTTATTAAACGACAGTAAAAAGTTGAATGAAAAGCAACGTGATTTGTTGAGGCCAATTATTGAGAAAGAAAGCATTGCATTTGGCGTGGCATCAGTTGATCATCTTGAAATAGATCAGATCAATATTTTACAAGCATCTTACAAAGCCATGCATTTGGCCATTGCTCAATTAAAATTAAAACCCAAACTTTTATTGATAGATGGAAATCGATTTAAACCATATAAAAAAATTGAACATATTTGTATTATTAAAGGCGATGGAAAATATGCAAGTATTGCTGCCGCAAGTATTTTAGCAAAAACCTATCGAGATGAATACATGCAAAAAATCAGTTTAGAATTTCCTCAATATGCCTGGGATAAAAATAAAGGGTACGGAACAAAAACGCATCGGGTGGCAATTGAAAAATTTGGGCTATGCGATTACCACAGAAAAAGCTATAAAATTGAATTTTAAAAACAATAAATCTCCAGTCTAATCCATCAGCAAATTCAATCCAGTAAACACTTCCATCTCATTGGCGGTTAATTTTTTTATTTCAAAATAACTGCTCTTAATGTGTAAGCCAGGTTCTACATAATACCCAACAAAATGATCATTGTTGTTGAATTGCGACTCGTGACAGATGTACATATTTTTCTGGTTAATTAAAAAATGAAAATAATTGCCCATCTTAATTATGGTAAATCGTATAGGTTGATTCACATTGATTTTAGGCAATAATCTTTTATGGAAACGATGAAAAACTTTTTCATGATTTTTTTGAAATTGCATAATCAACAAACGTTCGCCATCAGCTGAAATACAAAACCGATTTAAAATTTCCATATTTTTATCAAATCCCCAAACCAATCCAAAATGACCATGTTCGTTTTTACTGATTAACTCTATCGAAGTATCAAATACAACATTTTCAAAATGAGATACGGGAGATTTTACTTTGAAATAATGCCAATTTTGTGGTGATTTATTTTTCATCCAATAATATCCATTATCAATTTTGGATTCTTCAGATGCATTTTTTACTTGTTCCCACTGATGCTTGCCTGTAGAAAAATCTGATTTCAGTTTAGTTTGACATCTTTCAACGTGAAATAGTTCGGTAATGATATGCATGTGTATATTTTAAGATTGACAATTCAAAAATATATGCAGG
>VFKL01000196.1 GCA_009885535.1 Chitinophagaceae bacterium
GATCTACAGGATTTGAAAATTCGCGGTATTTGATATTGATGTTTCCTTTTACCACATTTCCATTTTTATCTACAAATGCATCAGGCGGAAATAACAACACAGATCCAGATGAATACATAATCGTATCTCCTCTTGAAGCATCTACAACAAAATCTGAAAAAGGTACATCTGCTTGTTTAATTGGTGGGTTTACAAATTTTACAACTGTATTGGTTTCACTTCTACAATTGCATTTTGAAATGATTAAAATAATTACAACAATAATTGCGGCGATGATGAAAATGTTTCTACGTTTCATACGAATAAAATTTAAAGGTGAATAAAATTGATTGCGAAAAATCAAGAAAAAAAAATAGGGTAGAAAAAAAACGAACAGGATAATTGTTATAGAGTTATAATCAAATACAGAAGAGTTTGGCTTTGTTAAATGAATCTACAAATGAAAAACATTGCTTGACTACAATGAAATGTTAAAGACAATTTGTTGAAGAATCAATTTTGATTTCTATAACATTTTAATTTTATTAAAGCCTTGAAAAGACATAACGTTTTACAAAGAAGGAAAGAGAATTAGATAAATGAAATACTTATATAAAGAAAATTAAAATGAAGCTTTGTTTTTTTATTTGAATAATACCAAACAATAAACTCGAATGGTAAATCATAAATACTAATTTCATTAATTAAAAAAATACCTACTTATAGGTATTGTTTATTAACTAAGAAACCTCTATGTTTAGCCTCTAATTTTAAAATCAAAAATTCCAAAAATGAAAAAGTTAATTATCGCAACAACAATGTTATTTTTTTTAAGTGAGACTTCATTTGCAAAAATCTGGAGAGTTAATAATATGTCGGGCGTAACCGCAGATTTTACCACTGCACAAGCTGCTCATGACGGAGCGAGTGCTGGTGATACCATTCATCTTGAACCTTCTGTAAATAGTTATGGGGGAATAAGTGCTACAAAGCCTTTGGTTTGGCTCAGTATTGGTAGTTTCTTAATAGATAATCCTGGCAATCAATTTTCTACTACAACAGGGAAAATTGAATCAATTACTTTTCATAATGGAAGCGCTGGTAGTGTTGTTTCACTTTTCGCAAATGGTTCAGTAAATATTTACACCAGTAATATTACTATTAACAGATCCCATATAATGAGCATAGTTACTATATATTACAATCCAACCAATGTCGTTATTACACAAAATTTTATTAATACCTATTGCACAATTGATGCCACGAACGTTATTTTTTCAAATAATATAGTAGGATCTGGTATTACAATGTCGGGTTATAGTTCATCAGCCATAATTACCAACAATGTTTTTAATTATACCAATAGAAATGAAAACTACCATGGTACAGGTAGCATTTACAATGCTGTATTTCAAAATAACATTTCAATAAAGGGTGGTAATTATGCATTTTATAATTCCCTTCCAACCTACAATATGTTTCCGGATGCTAATTTCCCTTCAGGTAATAACAATGTTTTGAATGTAAACATGTCTAACGTTTTTGTAAATCATACAGGTACAGTAGATAAAGATTTTCAATTAAAAACGGCTAGTCCTGCTATTGCTTCTGGATATGGAAGTATTGATATGGGTGCATTTGGTGGTAGTACTCCTTACAAACTGGCTATGCAACCTGCGATTCCTGCGATTACCAATATGAGTACCCCATCTTCAACAGGTGGCAATACCATTCAAGTCACTTTTAGTGCAGAAAGTAATAATTAAAAATTGCTTTTTTAATACATAGAATTTTGACAAGATTAATAACTTTTTCGTAGCATAATGGCCTCAGTGCAGCATTTCCGGCTGTATAAAATAAAATCATACCTAGTTATGGGTTTAAAATATTTGTATAAAAAAATACACTGTAAAAAAATATACAGTTTCATTCTGCATCTTGTTTTTTTCTGTAGTTTATCACAATCTTATGCTGTTTACGCACAGTCTAACATTATGCGTGCAGAATATTTTTATGATGCTGATCCGGGTTTTGGTAATGGTGTAACGATTCCGATTACACCGTCTTCAAATATTTCCAATCAAACATTTAGTTCTTCTGTTGCAGATTTATCATCTGGCGTACATCAGCTTTTTTTGCGTGTACAAACTGCAGATGGCCAATGGAGCATCACCAATAGAAGTATGTTGTATAAACCAGGCACATCAACATTCTTTACACCACAAATCACAAGAGCGGAATACTTTTTTGATGTAGATCCTGGATTTGGAAATGGAAATGCAATAGCAATAACACCAGGCGTTACCATCAGCAACCTCACGTTTAATGCCAGTGTGGAAAATTTATCTGTTGGGATACATCAAATGTTTATCAGAGTACAAGATGGATTGGGGAAATGGAGTATAAGCAATCGAAATTTATTGTACAAGCCAGCTCAACAATCGGTAAACAACAACACACAAATTACTAAAGCAGAGTATTTCTTTGATGCTGAACCTGGGTTTGGAAATGGCACAAACATCCCGATAACCCCCGGTTTTTCCATAATTGATCAAGCTTTCAATGCAGATGTTTCTTCATTGTCTACTGGCGTTCATCAAATGTTTATTCGTGTTAAAGATTCTAGAGGCGTTTGGAGTATTTGCAATCGTACTATTTTATATAAGCCCAATGACAATAGTAATAATACAGCCGCCAATTTAATACAAGCTGAATATTTTTACGATATAGATCCTGGTTTTGGAAACGGAACCAATATACCTGTTACACCAGGTGTACAACTGCTAAATGTTGGATTTGAATCAGATGTAAGTTCACTAACCACAGGCGTACATCAGTTGTTTGTTAGGGTTAAAGATGCCAATAATAAATGGAGTATTTCTAACAGAACCCTTTTGTATAAAGCACCTACTCAATCAAGTCAAACTTCAAAAATTATTCGTGCGGAGTATTTTATTGACAATGATCCTGGATTTGGAAAAGCCATTCCATATCCGATGAGTGGTACTGGCGTTGCAACAGATTCTATAATTGCCGTAAATATTTCTGGACTTTCAGATGGTGACCATAAATTTTATTTAAGAACCCTTGATAATTTTGGAAAATGGAGTGTTACCAACAATTCAACTTTTTCTATTTTAAATGCTGGAACGCAAAATAACATTACAGTAACGGGAATAAATAAACGCAACTTATGTGCAGGTGATTCAATCGAAGTGGGTTATCATGCTTTTGGTACATTTACTTCCAGCAATCAGTTTAAAGTAGAATTGAGCAATGCTTCTGGTAGTTTTTCTTCACCAATGGTGATTGGAAATACTTCTACAATAAACAGTGGAAGTATCTGGTGTATCGTTCCTTCAGGACTTAGTGGCAATGGTTATAAAATAAGGGTTGTAGGAACTAATCCTTCATTTACAAGCGCTGCATTTAATGCAAATTTTGCAGCTACATGTATCAGCAATGTGCCACCTACCATCACATTAAACAATAGCGTTGATTTAACTTGTGGCGGTGTAGCAACAGGATCAATTGATATTAATGTAATAGGTGGTACTGCTCCATATCAATATACATGGACAAAAATTGGAAGTCCTGGATATACAGCTAATACACAAGATATTTCCGGATTAAATGCTGGTGAATATGTAGTTGTAGTAACAGATGCCAATGGAAATTCAGATGAATATAGTGTTGTGATAAAAGGCCCATCAGTTTTAAACACCATTGCAACTGCTTCTCCAATAAATTGCAATGGAACATCAACTGGAGCGACCTCAGTACAAGTAACCGGTGGTACTGCACCATACACCTATTTATGGAATACAGGCGCAACCAATTCAACAATCACTGCTATAGGCGCTGGAAATTATGCTGTAGTTGTTTCGGATAGACGTGGCTGTCAGTCTACCGCAAATGTAACCGTTAATCAAGCTGTTGGATTATCACTTACCATGTCGGGTACGCCTGTTAATTGTCAGGGTGTAGCTACCGGAACAGCTTCTGTAGCCGTAACAGGAGGAAACCCTAATTATACATATTCATGGAGTAATGCTGGCAACACACAAAGCATAAATAATTTATTGTCTGGTACATATTATGTAACTGTATCGGATGCTTTAGGTTGTAGCAAGCGCGATTCTGTAACACTTAATTATTTGAATACTGCGCCTCTTGTCACAATTACTACTAACGGATTTACAACAATATGCCAAGGCGATTCTGTTAAGTTAACTGCTTCTAATGCCACATCATATCTCTGGAATACAGGTGCATCAAGTAATATTATCTATGCAAAAAATGCGGGTACTTATTATGTTAACGTCACTGATGCAAATGGATGTTCGGCAGTTTCAAATAACATCACTATTGTAAATACCCCAGCACCAACTTGGTATATCGACGCAGATGGCGATGGTTATGGATCAGGAAACGCTATCTCTCAGTGTGTGCGACCACTAAATGGTTACTTGGCATCTGAATTAATTACCGTTAATGGTGATTGTAATGATGCGAGTGTAGTAACCAATAATAAACGTCAATACTTCAGATTTTCATCAAATACTGGATATAGTAATAAGTTGATTAATCAAGTTAGCGGCTCTTCTTACACTGATTTCAATTTCGAAGTTGAGTATGTAGATTCTTCAAATAATTTACCACTATCGGGCTTTCCAAGATTGATATTAGATTATGAAGGAAATGGAAGTTATACAGATGCAAATGACAGATTACTCGTTATGGCTGAAGATGACCCAAATGATTTCACTACATCTAATGGTAAACGTTATATCGCAACTGTTAATGGTTTGCCCAATGGTGTCAATTGGAAAACCAGTGTGTTGATTTCTGATGTAAATAACTGTAATGTCACTTTTGGCAGCTTTAATTATCCAGATGTATTACAACAGCCTAATCTAACCATTTTTGCCAATGACATCACATTTAGTCAACGCAGACCAAACCCAGGTTCGGCAATAGTTGTAACTGCATTAATAAGAAATGAATCTGATTATGCGGCAGAAGATTTTGTTGCTCATTTGGTAAATCAGTTTGATACCAATATTGTGTATCCTGATGTTGTAGTTGATTTTATACCACCACATGGCATAAAATTAATTCAATGGAATATTACCACTCCATCCGTTCCAGCTTGGTGTCCAATGCAGGTAATCATTGACAAAACAAATGTTATTACAGAATGGAATGAATTGGACAATAGTGCAGTGAGACCATTTGTAAATGGATACTTCCCTGTGCCTGGTAGAATCTTAATAACGAGTTATGTTTCTCCGAAAGTTTCATATACCAATTCTGACAATTACATTACCATAAGTGGACTTGCCAATTATACAGGTACGTCTGTACCACTCCCCGACTCTAATGTGGCGGGTGCTACTGTTACAATAAGAATTGCAGAAACTGGTGCAGAGTTTAGTGGTTATACAAATTCTTCCGGATATTATACCATCTCATTCCCAGCACCAATTCCAATTGGAGTATATCATATTTCTGGAAACATAACCGACTATACCCTTGAAGCCAATTTTAATGATGACTTCACGATTATACCAAGACCAGTGCCATGTAATCTTCCTGATTTATATGCTACCATTATATTAGATAGAACTTCAATTGTACAAGGCAATTCTGTAACGGGTCAATTGAGGGTAGTTAATGGCGGAATGACTGCAGCAGCTGCAACCTCTATTGTAACACTTACACAAAGTGGTGGAACAAATTTAATAAATACGACCTTACCTATTCCTGCATTGGCTTCTGGCCAATCTTATACCGTATCCATTGGTTCGGTAACTTTTGCAACACCGGGTACCTATTATATTTATGCTAACGTAGATCCAAACACGCAGGTAAGTGAATGTAATGAAAGCAATGGCATTTATGCTGGCATTTCTGTATCGCCTAATTTGCCTGATATTATTCCTTATGGTGGACCATCAGGAACTGTATATAATTGTCCAAACCCAACAACTGGATTTACTTTATATAATGCTGGCGGTGTGGCCTCTGGTTCATTTACAACAAAAGTATTTGTGAAATTAAATGGCGCTACCGTTGCTACATTTAATCATCGCGTTACTAATATAAATCCTGGAAATACTTATAGTTTTACTGTTCCTTATATTTATGAATCGTTAGGCGCATATACATTCGATGTTCAATGCGATGTTCCGACAAACTCTGGTGGTGAAGTAAATGAGTTAGATGAGTATAACAATGAAGCTACTTATGGTACATTAAATGTTATTGCTTGTAAACCTAATTTATACATATCCGCTTGTGGAAGCACTGTAGTATCACCATCAGATCCTGCACCTCCTGGATTTATTAGTTTAAAAGCAAGTGTAGTAAATGGTGGCAATAGTACTGCAATGGGACCAATTAAAGTAAGGTTTGCATATTCTTCTGGAGCAAATTATGATACCACATACACTGGAAATCTTTTAGCCGGTGAATCTAGAATAGTATCTTATTTGGCACCTGTACCAAACAGCACTTCTACCCTATTAACCATTACGGTTGACCCCAACAATACGATTGATGAATTCTCTGAAAATGACAATAGTTTTAGTGATGTGCTCTGTTATGATTTTGAAGCAGTTCCATTATGTGGTTCAAATACATTTAATGGTACCGCATATCTGAATCAAGTAGCTACCCCATTTGTTGGTTTGGCTGCACGCCATTTATATACAGCCAGTCAGGTAAAGACAAAATTCGAAGTGAGTGGGCCTGGAATAACAGGAACAATTAATTTGGGTTACGGCATATTAAATAATGTAGGAAACAATTGCAGCTGCCCCTATGCCGTATCGTTACCAACACCATTTGTATTTACATCAATGGGTACGTACATATTTACAATGACTATCGATCCTGATAATACGTATTTAGAATGTGATGAGTCAAACAATGTATTAATAACACATTGGAATGTAGTAAATACGCCTGATATGAGAATGTTATCAGAATTTATTAACCCTACGATATTGAATCCTAGTGCAGGTCAGCCTGTTAATTTTGATGTGAGTTACGAAAACATTGGAAGAACCAATGTGAATGATAGCATGAAATTAAAAGTATTGGTAAATGGAATTGCACACGACTCTATAAAAGTAAGGGGTTTGGCCAATGGCGATCATTTTACGGTAAGAATGCCGAAAGTATGGTCATCGCTAACTTCAGGCGCACACATCATAAGGGCAATTATAGATGCAGATAAGCAAATTGCTGAAAACAATGAAACGAATAACGAAGCAACCAGAGCTATTATCGTTGGAGAATCTGCCAATTTGTTTTTCAGATCATTAACGCCTTCACAATCTGCGCCACAATTGGGACAAACCATTTCAATACAAGCAAACATTGGAAATGGTGGTACGCAACCTTGTAATGCAAAAGTTACATTCTATTACATAAACAATGTTGGTGATTCTATTTTGATTGGACAATCCAATTTTGTAATTGCTGCATCTGGAGATACTAGTGTTTTAATGCCTTGGGCAGTATCAGACGTATCAACAAATATTATCGCTATCATCAGCAATACTTCTGTATTGGAATTTAATTATAATGACAATACTGCTTCTACCGTTTTAGGCAATTTCAACATTTCATTTAGCAATACAAATGCCAGTTGTTCGGGAAATGCAGATGGAGTGCTAGTTGCAACGGCATCAGGTGGATATCCTCCATATTTTTATTCATGGGATAATGGAAGAACAGGCGCTACATTGACAGCTGCTGCTGGAGTATATGTAGTAACGGTTACGGATAGTTTAGGACAATCAATCAGCGCTTCTGATACCATTAAAAAAGATCCATTAATTGTAGTATCAAATCTATCAGGATTCACCAATGTATGTAGTATTGCAGGGACAAATCAAACAACGCAGTATTCTGTTGATAATATTCCAGGTGCCATCTATACTTGGACTAAATCATCATCATTAATAACGTTAACGGGTAGTGGTAATGCGATCAATGCGAAATTTGCGTCTACATATACCACCGGAACGATTACGGTAACGATTTCAAATGTATGTGGCGCAACGGTTGTAAGAACATTGACCATTAAAAAGACAGCACCATTAGCACCTATTGCCATAACAGGACCTACAAATCCTTGTTTACTCATTGGTACTTCTAATACGGCAACATACACAGCTACAGCAGCAGCGAATGATTTTGCTACAACATACAGATGGACCTTGCCATCAAATGTAACACTGGTTTCGGCTACAGCGGATTCATTAAGTGTAACCATTCGCTTTAATTCAAATTTTTCAACTGGTTCAGCATTACAAAGAATTATAAAAGTAAAATCGATTTCATATTGTGCAATTAGTGCAGACAAAACACTTACCATAGCAAACACAATACCAGCAATACCAGGTATCATTTCAGGCAATGCAAATGCGTGTATGAGTTTATCATTTATTGATAGTTTGAAATATTCGATTAGCAAATTAGCCTTTGTAGCTTCATATAATTGGCAAGTGCCGGCTGGGGCAACAATTGTTTCGCATCCAAATGGACTTGGACAAAACGATACGGTAATTTATGTTCGTTATGATTCCACATTTGTATCGGGTACTAAGATTCAAGTGAGCGCTGTATCTGGATGTGGCGTTAGTGCATTAAATGCTGGACTATCTATTCTTAAAACGCTTCCAGTAACGCCAGGTACTATCTCTGGAATTGCAGATGCTTGTCCGTTTATGCAATCTGGTGTAAAATCAATTGGCGATACCGTTTTGTATTCAATCAGAAAAGTAACTACCTCAAAATCTTATGTATGGGAAGCACCTCTAGGCGCTCAAATTGTTGGGCGTATATCAACAATAGCTGCAAACGACACAGCGATTAAGGTTATTTTCAGCAGTAGTTTTGTAAGTGGAAATGTAGTGGTAAAATCTGTAAATGATTGTGGTATTTCTATTGCAAAGACACTTGCCATTACCAGGAAAGTACCATTAGCACCTGGTACAATTAGCGGATCTATTGATGCATGTGCATTTATGGGTACATCAACCAATGCAACTTATACCATTAGAAAAGTGTTGAATGCCACTTCATACAATTGGCTTGTTCCAACCAATGCTACACTTATATCTCATCCAGGTGGAAATGGCATAAACGATACCATCATAACGGTATCGTATAACCGTCAATTTGTAAGTGGAAGCATTCAAGTTAGGGCTCTTTCCAATTGTTCTGTTTCTAATTATACGTCTTTAGCCATTTCGAAAAAAATAACAACAACACCTGGTGTAATTACTGGCGCAACAGATGCATGTCCTTTGATGGGAACTTCATCATACGGGTATTATAGCATAACGGCTGTGTTGAATGCTACAAGTTATAATTGGGTTGCACCTTCTGGCTCTATAATTGTAGGTGGTCAGGGAACAACAAATATTACGGTGCGTTATGAAAACAATTTTGTGAGCGGAAACATTACAGTAGCAGCATTAAATAATTGTTCTATTTCTCCAACACGATTGTTGGCCATAACCCGTAAAATACCGGCAACACCAGGCGCAATAACGGTTACGGTATTAAATGCTTGTCCAGATAGACAAATAAAATATACCATCGCTGCTGTTTTAAATGCAACTTCTTATGAATGGAAAATACCAACAGGAGCATCGTTTGTAGGCGCAACGAATAGCAACATCATCACTGTTCAATATCCGAATGGTCTGATATTGGATTCAGTTACGGTAAAAGCTAAAAACAATTGTTTTGTAAGTGCGTCAAGAAAAATAACGATATCATTACCAGCATGCACAACATTATTTACAAAGCTTGTAAATGATAAAACAAATAACAGTGTAGTAAATAAAATCGAAGGTGATTTACAAGTTCAAGTTTCACCAAATCCAACAACCAATTATTTTGAATTGTTGGTAAGAAGTAAAGAAAAAAGAACACCAATTATTTGTAAAATCATGAACATTGATGGCAAGCTAATGGAATTGAGAAATGATATTTTAGAAGGAGAAAAAATAAAACTAGGAGAAAGATATCAAGCTGGCGTTTACTTTGCGGTGATTATACAAGGTAAAAATCAAAAGGTATTGAAATTGATTAAGCAATAGTTGAATAGAAGTTTTTTTGAGAGCCGTCTGAGAGATAAAATCTTAGGCAGTTTTTTTATGGTGATTTGAAATATACCTTCTCCCACGGTTAAAACCGTGGGCTATGAAAAATATCTGCAAAATGTGGGATCTAAAAAAATAAATGGTTGAAACCATTACACATTTATTGGAAATCACTCCCCTCTGCCTTTAGGAGAGGGGTCGGGGGTGAGGTTCTCTAATTCTTAAACTCAAAGTTTAAACCTTGGGCTATAAAAATTTTCTCTCTCCTCAAATAGTTGGAGGACTCCTATTTTTATATTTATTACAAAATAATAATTATGGATTTCCAATTAGAAGACAAACAAGATGCTGAAATTGAAAAACTTAAATACTATCATGAAATATGCAACAATGCATTGAACGAATTTTCCAACAACCATCCTTATCAATTGGCTGCATACAAAAAGAGAAAATCGATTATTAGGAAATTACTCCCCTCTGCCTTTAGGAGAGGGGTTGGGGGTGAGGTTCTCTCTTTTGTTAATTATAAAAAATATTCAATAAATTTACTACATGCCAAAACTCAAATCTGCCGTTTCCAGACATAAAATCATTGATGGTTGTTTAACCAATAATTTAAGGCCCTACCCTACGCTTGAGGATTTGGCCAAAGCTTGTAGTAAAAAAATCAGAGAGGGGATTTCAACTTCTACGATTGAAAAGGACATCCGACAAATGAAATTAAGTCAGCCCAATGGTTATGATGCTCCGATTGAATATAGCAAAGTCAACAAAGGATATTTTTATGCCGAACAAGGATTTTCTATTTCTGAATTAAAACTGGAAGACCATGAGTGGGACGGATTGAGATATGCTGCCAACTTATTGCATCAATATTCGCACGTAACTATTTTCAAAGATTTTAAACAAGCCATTGACAAAATAAATACACGATTTAATTTATTGATGGATTTGGAAGAAGAAGATTTTGATCAATATATTCAGT
This sequence comes from Chitinophagaceae bacterium, assembly GCA_009885535.1. Classification (GTDB taxonomy): domain Bacteria; phylum Bacteroidota; class Bacteroidia; order Chitinophagales; family Chitinophagaceae; genus Ferruginibacter. Next base: position 11,092 of record VFKL01000196.1, read on the forward strand.
TTGAAACCGGAAATGCCACAACAGGTTATGATTGGATTGGAATCATTTTACCTGCATTAAAAAACAGGTGGATTACAAAAATTCGGTACGAAAATATTTATAAAAAAGAAGTCAAAGATTATTCCGTTTACCCCAAACTTTTAAAAGAGCATCGCAACCGTTGGTACTTAATTGGATGGGTTGCAGAAAGAAATGATTATCTAACTTTTGCGTTGGATAGAATTCAAGAAATTGACACCATTGAAAAAGTACAAAAACATCGATTTGATTTTAATGCGGATAATTTTCTGCAACATTCTGTAGGTATAATGGAAAGCGATACCCAACCCAGTAAGGTATTGCTTTCCATTCAAGACCCTTATCATAAATTGGTACAACTCGAACCCATACACGCTACTCAAAAACAAACCAAACAAACCAAACTTGGTATTGAAATCGAATTGACCGTAAACATCAATCACGAATTGATTAATCGCATTTTAGCTATGGGCGCTTATTGTAAAGTGGTTCAACCTGCTTCTTTGAAAAAACAAATCAAAGAATCGCTTTTGAAAACCATTGCACAATACAAATGATCTAAGATTGAGCAGTGATGTGAATCCCTGCTTTTTTCAAATCACTAATTTTATCGTTCCATTTGTTCATCGGATGGCCGGGCCATTGTACGAATTTGAAATGAAGATTGGTTTCAGATAATTCTTTAGCAATGTTATCTCTCGATTGTTTACAAATGGCTTCTCCAAATTCTTCTTCCAATGTTAAGGGTGCATTGTCACTCACATCATGTTTGTATTCTGATGCTGGAATTTGACAATAATTGTTTAACTGCCACAACCCATCTTCTAATAAAAAATCGGGATGAGCAATAAATCTAAATACTTTACCTCCAATGTACACTTCCCAATAAGGACGATTTCCTTCAAATAATAAGGCATGTGCTACTAATCTATGTTCTGGACCATGAGGTCGCTCTTGTGTTGCAAATAATGCAGCTGAAAATTCTGGCATGAATATTTAATTTAAAATTGAAAAATAGTGTTAGGCTCTTTTTTGAATCGACAACCACATTTCATAATCTTTTTTCTCTTGCTCTACGATTTGTTGTTGTCTTTTAATTTCATTTTGATGGGATGCTTCTTTTTGTAGCAACAGTTTCTCTTGTTCTTCTAGATAAATCTGATACTTAATGGAATCCATTTCTCTTAACAAATTCAAATACGCTTCCTCGTATTGATTACGCAGCAAAAAATAAACATGTCCTTCTGCTGCACTTAATCTGTTCTTTTTCATCAATCTGAATAACAATAAAATTTTATTGATACCATCACGATTTTCCCAACTTGTAATTTTAATTTTCTCCAAAATATATGGAGATTGCATGGCTTGTTCTAACATAATTATAATTTTTATACTTCAAACTTAAATACCTAAACCTCCAACTATTTGAGGACTGAAAAAATTGATCTTAATAAAGTGAAACTTGATACACACCTGAATCATTTCGCGAAAGGTTTTTTACAACAAACCCACCGCCTGAGCTACATTCTTCTATCAAACTAAACTGATCCCATTCTTTTGGTATGGCCGGAAAAATAAGGGTGAAATTTTTTAATTCGCCAGGTCTCTTAAACATATGCATACTTGGTGCCATCGGAATATTTTCGGCGTGTAATAATGGAAGCGTTTCCTCATTGCGCACCAAAAAGGTTGTTGGATGAATATTTACCCAGCCACCATTAATGAATTTTGTTTTGGAAACATAAAGGCAATGCACAATGGTTTGACCTTCTTCATGTAAAGAATCATAAATTTGATCTAGGGTTGAAATGTTGATTTCAACTAAATTTGTTTGTTTGGTTAAATTTTGATTTGGCATATAATGTTGATTTTAATAAACCGAAGATATAATGCCAGACCTCCGATTTTATGAGGAGTGATATTTGGAATAAATATTTTTAATTAATGCTTCCAAAAGTTATTAAAGCAATTGTATTAATATTTATGTAACTGTCAATAGCATTCAGCTTTAATGATATTTTTTCATTTGTGTTGTTAAGTGAAAATGTGTTCATTCATAATTAAATTTAAAGGGATAATTATTAAGTTCTGCATTCCCATTTAAGTAATCGCATTGTTGAATTGCTTTTACTTTGCTATTAATAATTGAATACAGGCTTTCAAAATCTATTGTTTTTTTATTTTTCATATGCTCCATTAAAGTCATAAAAAACGCCTGTGTTCCATAACCGCCAAATTCATTACTAAAAGCGAATTCGTTTAGTTGAGTTGTGCGATATAAAAGATAAAAAGGCTCTAGATTTGAAACGCTAGTCAGCCATTTTTGATAATCTTTCTCATTGTTTTCTGTCAATACATTTACGTGCCTTGGCAAGCTAAATTCAGGTGAATTTATTGAAGGGTTGCTGGTTCTACAACAGTCTAAAAAAATCCATTGTTTTTTATTTTTTCTGATTAATTCGCTCTCTTTTATAAGACAATCACTTAATTGTAAATGGATTAATCTATCTAAAAATGCTGAATGACCGGAAAAATAAATAAAACTGTAATCCACTGAGTCTATAAGATCTAATAAACCTTGTTTATGAATTTCTTTTGTTGAAAATTCAATTATTTCTTTTTCAGAAAAACAGCCTCCTTGCGCTGATTTTAAAAAATGTTTTACCAACCCAAAATCTAAATCAGACTTATAGAATTCATTATCATTAGAAGTAAATCTCAATAAGATCGCTTTTCTTTTCATCATTCATATTTTTAATTTTGTCCACGAAACAATAAGGAATTTTTGGGGATGATGCATTGCCCATATATGTCAGTCAGTTTTATCATGCTCAAATCGTTATATATCTTTATTATTTTGAAATATGCAACTCATCACTCCTCACTAATATTGCCATCCTCATCCACCCTCAACGTAATCCACTCATAGCTTTCGTTTTCAATAGTTTTGATAATGCTATTTTGCACTTGCTTGTGTTCGGTAGATTTTCTTTCGCCATCAAGTAAAATAATATTTTTCAACGCTTCGCCATTGCTGCCATTTTTCATGCCGTTGAATACTACAAAATCTACTGGATGAAAAATCACCTTTGCATCATCGGGATTTAATTTTTGCGGTGTAAATATTTTATCTACTTTTTTCATTTTTTTATTCGCCTCTTTTCTACCCTTTTCGCGTGCCTCTTCATTGTAAAACTTTAAGTCTTCAGTTATCTGCGCTTCTAGTGTATCCAATTTTCTTTCTTCATTGCCCAATTTATCAAGCCAGTCGCTGCTCTTGCGTTCATCTTTATAAATTTTACAATCACTCAATCGGATAAATTCATCGCAGCAAGGACAGATGCCAAATATTTCGCGTTGGTATTGAAAGAACAATAACATTTCTTGGTGTTGCATATCAAATATTTTTTTGGATTAGTATAATTTAAACTCCACTTTCTTTTCTTCAATTTTTGTTTTGATGGCCTTTTGATTTTTTTTCAATCTGGCACCACCAGATTTAATATCGATGAAAAATATTTTCTGCACTTTGCCATTTTTGTGCAGGCCGTCGAAGATGACATAATCGATGGGATCAAATAAACTTCGGCAATCGTTTTTATTGAAACGAAACTGCTCTAGCACTGGCGCCAATCTTTCCAAAATAAAACCCATGTTTACACTCTGCGTGGTGGTTTCAATTTTCTGTTTCTTTTTAGAAGTCAATTGTTGTAGCGATAATTTTCTTTCTTTTAAAGCTTCTTTGATTTCAGCCATTTTTGCTTTTGATTCTGGAGTAAATTCATCAATGGGAAAAAGGACCGCATCTTTTAAATGAAACGGTGTACCACATTGTGAACAATCTGCTTTGAAATTGTTGTTTTGCAAAAAAGCAATCAACTCCTGATGTTGTTTGGCCATATAGATTTTGTTTAGGTATTCAATATAATCATTACGTTTCAAATATAATGGGTACAAACCTCCATTTTGTTGCGGGGTGGGAGCTGAAACCACCCTCCAAAATTAGAGAGTGTTTTTTTGTTTACTGTAAATACCAACATTCATTCTTTCCTTATAGTCCAGGACTACTTACTTTTAGAAATTGATAGAATTAATAGAAATTACAATCAAATACTAACAATGTAGTAAATTAAATTAATTTAGAAGTGTGTCATTATATTTTATATAAAGCATAATTTCTAAACAGAAATAATCTTTTTTTCAAAGGAGTTGTTCAATATTACTATCAGAAGATTTGTATTTTATCAATTAAAATAATATCAATAATTTAAAAATGAAAAATTCATTTATTTATTATGCCAGTTTTTTTGTAA